>JBJMNA010000171.1:0-5144 GCA_045804485.1 Chloroflexota bacterium | reverse complement strand
GTGCCGACGCTCGCCTTCCTGCTGGTCCTCGGTTCGCCGTTCCTGCACGTGCGCTTCAACGCCCCCGACTCATCGATCCTGCCGCCGGAGGTCCCGTCGCGCGCCGCCTTCGATCGGCTGACCGCGAACTTCGGCGAGGGAGAGTTCGCGCCGCTGGTCGTCGCGGTCCGGACGACCGGGCCCGCCACGACACCGGCCAACCTCGCTGCGCTCTACGACTACTCTCGGCGCCTCGCCGCGGACCCACGGATCGCCCGTGTGGACAGCCTGGTCGACGTCGACCCCCGTCTGACCCTCGCCCAGTACACCCTGCTCTATCGCGATCCGAACGGACCGCGCGACCGGTACGTGCAGACGGCGCTCGGGGCGACGACGAAGGGCGACCTGACCGCCTTCACGATCACGACGCCGTATGGCCCGAACCGCGACGAGGGCCGGTCGCTTGTCAGCGATCTTCGGTCCGGCGAGGGCCCTCTCGCGCCGCCTGCCGGCGTCAGCGTCCTCGTGGGCGGAGGTGCCGCAGATGTCGCCGACGTGGTCGACCGCGTCCGAGCGGATTTCCCACGGACGGCCCTCTTCATCATCGTGTCGACCTACCTCGTCCTGTTCGTGCTGCTGCGCTCGGTCGTGCTGCCCGCCAAGGCGCTCGTCATGAACACGCTGTCGATCGTCGCAAGCTTCGGCGCGCTCGTTTGGATCTTCCAGGACGGCAACCTCTCGGCACCGTTCGGGTTCCAGCCGCTCGGGTTCGTCGAGACGACCCAGCCGGTGATCCTGTTCTGCGTCCTGTTCGGACTGTCGATGGATTACGAGGTGTTCCTGCTGACGCGGATGAAGGAGGTCTGGGACCGGACGCACGACAACGTCGAGGCGGTCGCGGGCGGGATGGAGCGGAGCGGCCGGATCGTCACCTCGGCCGCGCTCATCGTCGTCGTCGTGGCGGGTTCGTTCGCGTTCGCCGACATCGTGCTCATCAAGGCGCTCGGGATCGGGATGGCGATCGCGGTCGCCCTCGACGCGACGGTCGTCCGGGCGTTGCTCGTCCCGGCCACCATGCGGCTTCTCGGGAAGTGGAACTGGTGGATGCCCGCGCGGCTGGACCGCTTGCTGTCGGGTCGTTTGCCGGCGTCCGAGGCGGAGATCGAGGCGGCCGTCCGATGAGCCGCGCTCTCCCGATCGCGGCCGTGCTCGTGGTCGCCACCCTCGTGGCAGCGTGCACCGGCGGCACGGGCGCGCTCGGTGGCGGCGCGATCCTCGCCAATCCGCCCGCGGCCCGACCGAGCCTCGCCCCGGCGACGCCCCTCCCGACGAGGCCTGCCGACCCTCTCCCGGTCGTCCTGCCACGCGACGACGCGCCGCACGACCGACTGACCGAGTGGTGGTACTACACCGGGCACCTCCGCGCGGCGAACGGGTCGCGCTACGGCTTCGAGTACGTGATCTTCCGAGCCGAGCGCGGCCGCTTCCCGGTGTCATGGGTCTCGCATCTCGCGGTGACCGACGAAGCGGGCGACCGATTCCTGTATGGACAACGGCTCGAGGTCGGCGAGGCGGTGGACCGGTCGGCGGGCGGCGCGGGGTTCGACCTCGCAATCGCGGGCGCCGACCCGTCGCAGCCGGCCGGGGCGGCTCGCGCGCCTGCCTGGACGATGGCGGGGTCGGCAGGCCACGACCATCTGACGGCGATGGACCCGCGCGGCTTCGGGCTCGACCTCGCGCTCGCCGCGACGAAGCCGGCGGCGCTCCACGACCACGACGGGTGGATCGACTTCGGCCCCGCCGGCGGCTCGTACTACTACTCGCGGACGGCGATGACCGCGTCCGGGACACTGACCGTGGATGGTGCCGAACTCCCGGTAGACGGCACTGCCTGGTTCGACCATCAGTGGGGTGACTTCATCTCGGTCGGTGGCGGTGGCTGGGATTGGTTCGCCGTGAACCTCGATGACGGCACCGACCTGACGCTCTCGCTCGTGCGCGAGGCCGACGGGTCCTACCCGCTCGTCTACGGGACGATCGTCGACCCCGATGGCTCGTTCCGTCACCTCGACCGCGACGCGTTCACGGTGGACGTCACGGACCGCTGGGTCAGTCCGGCCAGCGGCGCGGACTATCCGGCGGGCTGGACGGTGCGGATCCCGGCGGACGACGTGACGATCGAGCTCCGACCGACGGTCGCGGCGCAGGAGCTCGACACGCGAGCCACGACCGGCGTCATCTATTGGGAGGGCTCGCAGGTCGTCCGCGCGACCCGCGGCGGGACGGCACTCGGGGGTGAGGGATACGTCGAGCTCACGGGCTACGCTGGGACGGCCGCCGCCTCGCTCGGAAACTGAGGCCGGATCGTCAGTTGGCGGTGAGACTGACCGGCGCGAGCTCGAGGTCGACCGTCCCGGCAAGCGCGCGCGAGCGCGCGTCGATATCGCCAAGCTTGCGGAGGACAGCAAGCATCGCGCTGGCCGCCCGGCGGTAAGCCGCGTCGTCGGTGAGCGACGATCGGAGCCCCTGACGGGCCGTGTCCGCCATCGTTCGGTAGAAGTCGTCGAGACCGACCCGGACGTCGGCAGCCTCGGTCCACGGTTGGAGCCGGCCCGCGAGGTCGACACCGAGGGCAGCGTCCGCTGCGAGTGAGCGAAGTGCGCGGGCCAGCTCGATCGCCGTGGCGTTCGAGCGCCGGAGTGCCTGAGCCAGGGTCGTCGCGTCAGCCGTGATGCGGCCGTTCACCACCGCCGTGCCGCTCAGGGCCGAGACTGACGCGACCGGCGCGCCGAGGTCGGGCGCGACGACGAACGCGGGGAGTGCGCTGGGCACGACCGCGGCGACCGGCGCGACCGGGACTGTGGCTGGAGCCACCCGCGCGGGGTCGTGGAGCGACAGGGTGATCGCCGCGGCAGTCGTGAGCCCGCCGACGAGGACCCCGATCACCGCGCCGAGCGCAAGGATCGCTCCGGCGCGCTTGAGGCGAACGCCCATGATCAGTCGCGTTCCGCAGCCCGGGCATCTGGACGTCCCGTCCGACAGCGGCCGTGCGCACGCCGGGCAGGTGAAGACGTGCGCGTCGGCGTCGCCGATCGCGAGGTCCATCCTCGAGGACCCGTCCTTTGTGGAGTGGAGGAGGTTCGTCGTCATCGTCCGTGTCTTCTGGGAGCGCGTTGGCGCGGGGACGTGCACGACGGCCATCCGCCAGGCACGGGCCCAGTGTGCTGGGACTGACGCGTCGGCACACCCGGCCCGAAAGTCCCGGTCCGGCACCCGTACGTTCGGAGAAACGTGCCTCGCCATCGCCGACTCGCAAGAACGAAGATGAGACTGTGTCTCAATCATGCTAGTGTCCCGAGATGACCGATCACACGGCCTACGTCTCGACACTCGACCGCGCGGGCTACCGCCTGACCGAACCCCGCCGCACGCTCGCGGCGCTGATCGCGGATCAGACCGGCCACTTCACGGCCGCCGAGCTCGTCGCCGAGGCGCGAACTCGCCGGCTTGGCGTGGGACGGGCGACCGTCTTCCGGACGCTCGAAGTGCTCGAGACGCTCGGTGCGATCGAGCGGCTGGACCTTCCCTCTGGGGGCCACGCGTACGTCGCCTGCGAGCCCGTCCATCACCACCACGTGGTCTGCTCGTCGTGCGGTCGCTCGAGTGAGATCGACGACGCCGGCCTGCGGTCGGTCGTTGCGGACGTTGCTCGCGACACGGGTTTCAGGGTCGATGAGCACCGGCTGGAGCTGTTCGGTCTGTGTCCCGAGTGCCTCGCATCCAGCGGGGACGACGCATGCCGGTGACCGCGTTCCTGGTCTCAGGCGCGGCGTTCATCTCGGCCTTCCTCGGCGGCTTCCTCGCGCTCCGCGCGGTGACCCATGTCGGGATGATCATCGCGATCGGCGCCGGGATCCGGATCGGGGCCGCGTTCTTCGACCTCATCCCCGAGGCCGTCGACCTGCTCGACGGCTCGCTCGACCAGGTCATGGTCGCGACGGCGTTCGGCTTCCTCGCGTTCTATGCGATCGAGAAGCTGACGACGGTCCACGTCGGCCACGAGGCTGCCGCTGAGCTCGATCACGGCGACGCCGCCCATCGCCATGTCGGCGTCATCGGTGCGAGCGGGATGAGCATCCACAGCTTCCTCGACGGCGTCGCGCTCGCGACCGGCCTCGTCGTCGGGGGAGGGCTCGGGCTCGTCATCGCCGTCGTCGTCGTCATCCACAGGTTCAGCGACGGGATCTCCGTCGTGAGCCTCCTCATGGCGAGTCGGACGCCGCGCCGCGAGGCGTATCGGTGGGTCGCGATCGTCGCGCTCGCGCCGGTCCTCGGGGTCCTGCTCGGCCTCGTGGTGACGATCCCGGACCAGGTGCTCGGCGTGCTCCTGGCGGTCTTCGCGGGCTTCTTCCTGTACGTCGGCGCCGCGGAGCTTCTGCCGGAGGCGCACCGGTCGGACCGCTCACGGTGGGTCGTGCTCGGGACGCTCGGCGGCGTCGTCGCGATCTATCTGTTCTCCGTCTGGGCTGGCGCGATCGGCTGAGCGCTGCGGGCGGGCCCGGCCCGCCCGCGGGATCCGGTCAGTCCCGCAGCGCCCGCTCGAGCTCGGCGACCGTCGGCATGCCCTCGCGCGCACCGGCGCGCGTCACCGCCAGTGACGCTGCGACGACAGCTCGGCGAGCGGCCGTGGCGAGATCGAGGCCATCGGCGAGCGCCGCGGCGAGCGCACCGTTGAACGTGTCGCCCGCGCCCACGGTATCGACGGCCTCGACCCGCGGCGCGTGGATGGCACGCGCCTGACGACCCGCCACCAGGAGCGCGCCGGACGAGCCCAGCGTGACGAGGACCGCGCGAGATCCCGGCTCGGGTCCGAGAAGTCGCTTCGCCCGAGCCGAGGGACTCCCGTCCGCCCCGGCGAGGACACCCAGCTCGCCGTCATTCGGGGTCAGGATGTCGGCGAGGAGCAGGGTCGGACCCGCCAGCCCAGAGGCCGGCGCCGGGTTCAGGATCGTCTTCGCGCCGGCAAGGCGTCCGAGGCGGAGGGCCTCATGCGTCGCGCCCGTCCGGATCTCGTGGCCGACGAGGACGACATCCTCCTTCTTGAGGGACAGGCGCTTGAGGGCGGTCCGCACCTGGACGGAGCTCAATGCGGTGTTCGCGCCGCC
>JBJMNA010000170.1:0-6150 GCA_045804485.1 Chloroflexota bacterium | reverse complement strand
GCCATTGCCCACGACGAGGACGCGGCCGTCTTGGAGGAGGGTCGACGTGTGACCGCGATGCGGAGTGGTCATCGAGCCGGTCTTGCTGAAGGTGCCGGTAGTCGGATCGTAGATCTCGGCACTCGCCAGGAAGGAATCGACATCGACCGTCCGGTACGAGGCGAGCCGGATCCCGCCCGCGGCCGCCGGGCTCGGCCCCGTTAGCCCTCCTGCGATCAGGACGCGGCCGTCGGCGAGCAATGTCGCGATGTGCTGTGAGCGGGGCGCCGCCATCGACCCCGTCGGGGTGAACGTGCCGGTCGCGGGATCGTAGAGCTCCGCAGACGCCCACATCCCGTCCTGGCCCGCGGAGGCGCAGTTGTAGCCGCCGACGAAGAGGACGCGCCCGTCGAGGAGCGCAGTCGCCGTCCCACTCGATCGCACGACACTCAGCGAGCCGGTCGGGCCGAACGTGCCAGTCGCCGGGTCGTACAGCTCAGCCGCCGTGCCACAGTTCCCGGTCACCAGGACCCGGCCGTCATGGAGCAGCGTTGCCGTCTCGCCGATCTGGTGGGCGGGGTCGGTGGTCGGTGCGCCCGTCCACGCGAACCCGGGCGCAAGATCGGGCGTGGCCGTCGGCGCTGGTGTCGGTGGCGGCGGACCGAGGGCCGTCGCCGGAGCGGGCGTCCATGGCGGAGGCACGATCGCCGCGCCGCCGAGCGGCTGCCACACCGGAGAGGTCAAGCCCAGCCCCTGTGGCGCGACGCCGAGCGCGGACGCGGAGATCAGCACCGCGGCATGTGAGCCGTCGGCCTCCATCGTCCACCACCCTGGGGCGCCGCCCGTCGCGGAAGCCCGACCGAACAGGATCCGACCGTCGGCGGTCCACGTCGGCGCTGCCGACGTTCCGCCCGTCGTCAGCCGGCGCACGTCGGTCCCGTCCGGACGGATCGTGTAGACGTCACCGAAGCCGAACGGCAGCGCGCCGTCGGGTTCGTACGGGTTCGGCGAGAGGAAGACGATCCTCGACCCGTCGGGTGACCACGCGGCGTCCTGTGCCGCCAGCGTCGGCGGGTTGACCTGGTGCATGTTCTCGCCGTCCGCGTCGATGACGACGATCGACGCCTTGGCAGCGTTCGGATCCTTGTCGCCGTAGCGGGAGAACACGATCTGACGACCGTCCGGCGACCAGCCGGGCTTGACGCCACCGTCAGGTGCGGTCGAGCTCAGGAGCGCGACGTGGCCGGTCTGCAGATCCATCGTCGCGATCGTGGTGACATCGAAGATCCCTGCGTCGTCGATGGACCCGCGGACGAACACGAGCCGTGTGCCGTCCGGCGAGAAGGCTGCCTCGCCATCGCCCAAGCATGCTGACGGCGTCGCGGCGGCGGCCGGCTTGCAGCCGGTGTCGACAGCCACAGGCTCGCCACCGTCCGGGTCGACGAGGAAGAGCGTGCCGTCCTCCATGTAGAGCAGGCGGCTGCCGTCGGGTGACCAGCCGATGAGGCTCTGGTTGGTCACGCCTTCGTCGAACAACTCGCGAGCTCCGTTCCCATCCGAGCCGACCGTCCAGACCCGCGCCGTCGGGCAGCTGGTCCTTTGGCGGCTGCAGTCGTCGCGCGGCTTATCCACATCGCGGATGAACGCGATCAGACGGCCCGGGCGCAGGTTCGGCGTCGGAGAGGCGGAGCGGGACGGTACGCCAGAGGCGTCCGGGGACGGCCCAGGGCCCGTTGACGCACGCAGCGCGTCGGACGGGACCGGCGGGACGACCGACGGCAGCCGGACCGACCCTGAACCCACGACGATCGCGCCGCCGACCATGAGCACCGCGGCGATCCCGAGCAGGGTGAGGCCACGGCGACGGCTGGGCGCCCCGACCACCGTCGGTGTCACGACCGGGATCGCCGCGAGGCTGTCGCGGAGATCGGCAGGCGCCGCCCCGGCCGCCTCGTCGACATCCGCGTACCAGGCGCGCAACCGAGCCTCGAGCTCTCGATCGGTCATCGGAGGGTCCCCTTCGCGTCGGCCGGCTCGATCGCATCGTGGAGGTGCTTGAGGGCGTAGTGGAGACGGGACTGGACCGTCCCGCGCGGGATGTCCAGACGCTTCGCGATGTCCTCGACGGTCAGGTCGCGGTAGTAGCGGAGGGCGACGACCACCTGGTGATCGGGCGAGAGGCTGGCGATCGCGGCGCCGATGAGGTCACGGTCCTCAGCCTGACCGACGTGATCGCCGGTCGCGAGCGCGACTTCGGCTGAGATATCGGTCGCCTGCCGCCGCGTCGCCCGGAGCCGGTTGCGGCAGGTGTTCACGAGGATCCGGTCGAACCACGGTTCGAAGCGTGAGCGGTCGCGCAGGGTCTCCCACTTGCGCCAGGCCTGGACGAATGCGTCATGCGTGGCGTCCTGAGCCTCCGCCGGGTCGCGGAGGATCGCCCACGCGAGGCGATATGCCTTGTCGAGATGCTCGTCGGCGAGCCGCACGAAGGCTTCGTCGCGATGGACTGTGGCCTGGCCGATGGCCGGCGCGCGCTCTGCCAAGTCGATGACCTCGGTCGATGGGTTCACGATGACATGACACGCCAGCCCCGGGAAACCTTCAGAGATGCTGTCGCGCGAGGCGGCGCCGCGCTCGACCGGCTGTTCGGGTCACCACGATCGTGGCCGATATCCTTCTCGTATGACCGACCGACGGGTTCGGGTGCGGGTGAAGGGATCGGCGCCTGCCCGCCAGCTGGTGGCCTCGCCGGCGACGATCGACCGCTTCCTTGAGCTCCTGCACGTCGCCGACGAAGGACCTCGACCGAACCGAGCGTTCCTCCGTCTCGAGCCGCGGACGGTCACGCTGGAATCACTCGTGGGTTGACACCGTGACCGGGCCGCGCGTAGCATCAACCGACATTGATATAAACCGTGGTTGATGCGACCACGAACCAGCCGCCCAACGTTGAACCGGAGTCCCCGCCCTGTCTCCTTCCCCCGCCCGCGTCCGCGGCACGATCGCCGCGGCGGTCACCCAACCCGACGACCTCCGCCAGCTGCGTGCGTTCCACAAGGTCATGGCCGACGTGAACCGCCTGCGCATCGTCCGGCGCCTCGCCGAGGGCGAGGCGACCGTCGCGGAGCTCATCGCCCATGTCGGCCTCTCGCAGCCGCTCGTGTCATGGCATCTCGGCCGGCTCCGTGCCGCCGGGGTCGTCGTCACGCGGCGGCAGGGCCGCGAGACCGTCTGTCGACTTCGTGAAGAAGCGTTCGAGGAATTCGCCCAGCGCGAGCGCGCGGTCCTCGGTTTCGCGAGCTGAGAGGGAGCCCGTGACGATCTCCAATGAATCCCGTGGCCGGATCAAGAAGGTCTTCGAACCGATGGCGCTCGCGATGGGCCGCGCCGGCCTGACTCCCAACGGGCTGACGCTCATCGGCTTCGGGATCTCGGTCGTGGGCGCGGCGCTGCTCGCCGCGCAGGTCTGGGTCCTCGGCGGGCTCGTCGTCTTCATCGGCGGCGCCTTCGACATGTTCGACGGGACGCTCGCCCGGGCCACCGGCGCGGTCAGCCCGTTCGGCGCCTTCATGGACTCGGTGTTCGACCGTTGGGGTGAGGCGATCGTCTACCTCGGGATCGCGTGGGGCGCGGTCCTCGCCGGCGAGGACGCCACTGCGATCCTCGCCACCGCTGCGCTCGGTGCCGCCTTCATGGTCAGCTACACGCGAGCCAAGGCGGAAGGGCTCGGCTTCTCGCCGGGGATCGGCATGGCCGCCATCGGCGTGATGCCCCGCGAGATCCGGCTCGTCGTCCTCAGCCTCGGCCTGATCATCGCCGGAGCGGTCGGCAACCTCACGATCCTGTCCATCGCGCTCGCGATCATCGCGATCGGGGCGCTCATCACTGTCATCCAGCGGATCCTCCAGACCCGCAGCCAGGCCCGGTCGGCCACCTCGATCGCGATCAAGTAAGGAGAACGGAGACATCGTGGCAACGAACGACAAGAACGGCAAGAACGGAACCAACGGCCACGGGCCGTCGAACACATGGGCCGGTGCCGGCCGCCGCGGCGACGGCAAGATCCGCGTGGCGATCGTCGGGGTCGGGAACTGCGCGAGCAGTCTGGTCCAGGGCCGCTACTACTACGAGAACGCCAAGGAGGACGACTTCGTCCCGGGCTTGATGCACGTCAACCTCGGCGGCTACCACGTCCGAGACATCGAATTCGTCGCAGCCTTCGACATCGACAAGAACAAGGTCGGCAAGGACCTGTCCGAGGCGATCTATACGAAGCCGAACAACACGTACACCTTCCAGCAGGTCCAGCACACCGGCGTCACCGTCGAGCGCGGGATGACCCACGACGGCCTCGGCAAGTACCTCTCCCAGGTGATCGAGAAGGCCCCCGGGCCGACGGCAGACATCGTCCAGATCCTCAAGGATCGCGAAGTCGACGTCATGGTCAGCTACCTGCCGGTCGGCAGCGAGCAGGCGACGAAGTGGTACGTCGAGCAGGCCCTCCAGGCAGGCGTGGCCTTCGTCAACGCGATCCCGGTGTTCATCGGGCGCGAGGCCTACTGGCAGCGCCGGTTCGCCGATGCGGGCCTGCCGGTCATCGGTGACGACATCAAGAGCCAGGTCGGCGCGACCATCAGCCATCGCGTGCTGACACGCCTGTTCATGGATCGCGGCGTTCGTCTCGACCGGACCTACCAGCTGAACTTCGGCGGCAACACGGACTTCCTGAACATGCTCGAGCGCGAGCGCCTCGAGTCCAAGAAGATCTCCAAGACGAACGCCGTCACGTCGATGCTCGACTACGAGATCGACGCGGACGATGTCCACGTCGGCCCGTCCGACCACGTGCCGTGGCTGCTCGACCGCAAGTGGTGCTACATCCGGATGGAGGGCACGACCTACGGCGACGTCCCGCTCAACGCCGAGCTCAAGCTCGAGGTGTGGGACAGCCCGAACAGCGCCGGCGTCATCACCGACGCCATCCGCTGCCTGAAGCTCGGTCTCGACCGTGGGCTCAAGGGCACGCTCGTCGCGCCATCGAGCTACTTCATGAAGAGCCCGCCGATCCAGATCCACGACGACATCGCGTTCAATCGCGTCGAGGCGTTCATCCGCGGCGACGACAACGAGACGCTCGTCGGGACGGAGGCGCCGGTCAAGAAGACCGTCAAGCGCCTGGCCGGCACCAAGGCCAAGGTGGCCACCGCCGCGCGGTGACCGACCGCGAACGGCGTCTCGAGGCGCCGCACCGGCGCGGGGGTTCGAGTCCGCGGATCGTGGAGCGGTCGGCCGTCTTCGGCTACCGCTTCGCGTCGTGGCTCCTCCGGACGCTCCCGGCTGGCCCGACCGGGACGGTGCTGGGCCTTGGCGCCCAGGCGTCGTACCTGCTGTGGCCGACGAAACGCGGGTGGTCGAACCGGAACTTCGGGCACGTCCTCGGGCTCCCGCCGGATCACCCGCGCGTCCGTCGGGTGGCGCTTCGCGCGTACGGGCGGTACGGGACGTATCTCGTCGAGCTGATGCGTGTCCCGTTCATGCCACGGGACGAGGTCGAGGCGCTCATCGAGCCGATCGACCCGGCCGAGATCGAGCGGTTACGCGCCGCGGCCCCTGCCGGCGGGCTGATCGTGACGACGGGACACATCGGCAACAACGACGTCATCGGCGCGGCCATCGCCCACCTGGGCGTGCCACTCAACGTCGTCGCGGACGATTCGTCATTCCCCGAGCTGTTCGAATACCTGCGCGCCCAACGCGAGCAGTGGCATGCGACGCTCATCCCATGGCGCAACCTGCGGGCGATCTTCGGCGTCCTCAGGCGGCGTGAGGTCCTCGGGCTGCTGATCGACTGGGGCTACCGCAGCGATGGCATCCCCGTCCGCCTGTTCGACGCATGGACGACGCTCCCCGCCGGCCCGGCCACGCTTGCGGCGAAGACGCACTCGGTGATCCTGCCGGTCGTCAACACGCGGGCGCCCGACGGCCGGATGCGGGTCAGATTCACCGAGCCGATCGCGGTCGCCTCGTCCAACCCGGACGAGCTCCAGCGAGCGACGCAACGCATCGCCGACGCGCTCGCGGAGATGATCCGTCCGGCCCCGGAGGACTGGTATAGCTTCAAGCCGATGTGGCCTGCTAGCGACGACGAGATCGCCGATGTCGAGAGGCGCG
>JBJMNA010000169.1:0-4055 GCA_045804485.1 Chloroflexota bacterium | reverse complement strand
CGCCGTCACGGGCCGGACCGCGACACCGCCACTGTTCGACATCCTGGTCGCCCTCGGGCGCGACCGCGCGCTTCGACGGCTCGATCGCGCCATCGACATCCTCACCACCCTGTGACCGTCCCCGGGCGCGTCGGCCTCATCGCCGCCGTCGGGCTCCTCGTCGGCGTCGTGACGCAGGTCGGCCAGGGCGCGCTACCCGAGGGGATCGGTCACGTCGCCAACTCGATCTCGCCGTGGCTGCTCGTCGCGTTCCTGCTCGGCTCGCGGATGCCCGACCGACGATGGGCTGCCCTCGCGGGGTTCGGCACCCTCGCGTTCGCGCTGATCGGCTATTACGGGATGACCCAGCTTCGGTTCGGCTACGGCGGTGGGACCGGGTCGCTCGTTCTGTGGTCCGTCGCGGCGGCAATCGGTGGGCCGGTCTTCGGTGTCGCGGGCTGGACATGGCGAGTCGAGGACGGCTGGCGACGGGCGGCGGCGATCGGTCTCCTCGGCGCGGTCGCGATCGCAGAGGGCTGCTACCTGATCTCGATCTTGCCGGAGGCGGCGGTCGGGGCCGTCTTCGTCATCGTCGGCCTGTGCGTGCCGATGGTCCTCGGTCGCTCGATGCCGGAGCGGGGCCGGGCGTACGTGGCCGTCGTTCCCGCGCTCGCCCTCGGCGTCTCGGGTTACATCGTCTTCCTCCGGTTGGCTACCCTGACGTCGATGCTGTGACCGACATCGACTGGGAGGATTCCTGATGCGACGCGAGGACGTGCAGGTCTGGCTCGAGAGATACATCGCGGCGTGGTCGTCGTACGACGAGAAGGCGATCGGCGAGCTGTTCGCCGACGAGGCCGAGTACCGCTACCACCCGTGGGATGACCCGCTCGTCGGCCGCGCCGCGATCGTGGCCGACTGGCTGGCGAACAAGGACGAGCCCGGTTCGTGGACGGCGCACTACGACGTCTGGTCGTTCGATGGCGAGCGCGCGTCCGCCGTCGGCGAGAGCCGGTACACGAACCCGGACGGTTCGTTCCGGACGCTGTACTACAACCACTTCCTTCTGCGGTTCGACACGCACGGGCGGTGCGTCGACTTCATCGAGTACTTCATGGAGCTTCCCGAGAGATTGCGCGCCGGCCGTTGACGAGGCGGACTGGCGGGGAAACGGCGCGTTAACACGGGTCGTTATCCTCAGCCGCAGATGGCACGCACGATCCTCGTCGTGGACGACGAGCCGACTCTCCGCGAGGCGCTCGTCGAAGCCCTCGAGAGCGATGGATTCCGGGCCGTCGCCGCAGCCGACGGGCGCGAGGCCCTCGCGATGTTCCGTGCCGAGCGCCCGGACCTCGTCCTGCTCGACCTGATGCTCCCCGAGCTGTCCGGCATCGAAGTGTGTCGGATCATCCGCGCCGAATCAGGCGTGCCCATCGTCATGTTGACGGCGAAGGATTCGGAGCTCGACAAGGTCGTCGGGCTCGAGCTCGGTGCCGACGATTACGTCACGAAGCCCTTCTCGCTGCGCGAGCTGACGGCGCGGATCCGGGCGCTCTTTCGCCGGTCGGATCAGGGCGTCGCCGTCGAAGATGCGCCGGCGGTCGTCGACCTCGGACCGGTCCAGGCGGACCTCGGCGGGCGTCGGCTCCTTCGCGACGGCGTCGTGGTCCCGATCAAACCCAAGGCGTTCGAGCTGCTCGCGTTCCTCATCCGGCACCCAGGCCAGGTCTTCACCCGGGACCAGCTCCTCGAACGCGTCTGGGGCTACGACTACGCGGGCGAGACGCGGACGGTCGACGTCCACGTCCACTGGCTCAGGAGCCGGATCGAGACCGACCCGGCCAACCCGGCGTTCCTCCACACGGTCCGCGGGGTGGGGTACGTGTTCCGGCGGCCGACCTAGCCGCGACCGACCGACGACCGCAGCCCGTGGCGCTCAGTTCGCCTTGTGGTACATGCGCTCCATGGCTTCGGCGGCGTCCTCGGCGGCGTCGATCGTGTCCTCGAGGTAGGTATAGAGGTCGCGCCACTTGATGACCTCGATCGGTGGCAGCTCGTCGCGGAACAGGCGCGCCATGGCGGCGCGTGACAGGCCGTCGGCCTCTTTCTCCAGGTGATGGATGGCCGCGAAATGCCGCTCCAGGTCCTTCATGCCGTCGAGCTTGCGGAGCGCCGCGGCCAGCTCGCCACCCGCGCCGTCGAGGATGGCCGCGAGCCGGCGCGCCTCACCGGTCGGTTCGTTCACGCCGTAGATCACGAAAGCCTCCGCGATCGACTGGATGCCATCGACGACGTCGTCGAGTCGAGACACCAGCTCGTGGATGTCCTCGCGATCGAACGGCGTCACGAACGCGTCCTCGAGCCGCCGCGTCACCTCGTCGTCGATCTCGTCGCCGCGCTTCTCGAGCGCCTGGATGTTCGCGACGCGCGATTCGAGCTTGTCGTAGGCATCCACCATCTCGTGGAGCGCCGACGCGGCCGCGGCGAGATTGTCACCGTCGAGCACGAACAGCTCGAAGAACTTCGGGTCCTTTGGCAGGATGCGGAATGTCATCGGGGTCCCTCCGGAACGAAGTGTCGCATCACGACGCGCCGAGCGCGTCGAGGACGACCCATGACAGCGCGCCGAGGACGCCGGCCATCGGGATCGTCAGGACCCAGGCGATGAGGATCCGTCGGGCGACCCCCCACCGCACGGCGCGCGCTCCCTGGCTGGCGCCGACGCCCGTGATCGCGCTCGCGATCACCTGTGTCGTCGAGACCGGCATGCCGAAATGGGCCGTCGCGAGCAGGATGCTCGCCCCCGTCGTCTCCGCCGCGAAGCCGTGGACGGGTTCGAGCTTCGCGACGCGCTGACCCATCGTCCGCATGATCCGCCAGCCACCGACGGCCGTCCCCGCCGACAGGGCGGTGGCGGACACGACGATGACCCACGACGGGACCTCGACTTCGGGGATCACGCCTGCGGAGAAGAGGGCGAGGGTGATGATGCCCATCGTCTTCTGCGCGTCGTTCGACCCGTGCGCGAAGGCCATGAACGCGGCCGAGAAGACCTGCAGACGCCTGAACCGACGCGCCATCGGCTTGCGTTTCGAGCCGCGAAAGATCCAGTAGATCGAGAGCATCAGCGCGAACGCGATGGTGAAGCCGAGGATCGGCGACGTCACCATCGGGACGAGGACCTTGCCGACGATCCCGCCGATGTTCAGTGCACCCCAGCCGGCGCCGATGATGGTCGCGCCGAGGAGCCCGCCGATCAGCGCGTGACTGCTCGAGCTCGGCAGGCCCCGTTGCCACGTGATGAGGTTCCAGGCGATCGCGCCGATGAGCGCTGCGGCCACGATCGCCTGGGTCGTGGTCTGGTCGTTGACGAGACCGCTGCCGATCGTCTTGGCAACGGCGGTCCCGAGGAACGCCCCGATGAAGTTGAACGCCGTCGCCATCAGGATCGCCCAACCCGGCGACAGCGCGCGGGTCGCCACGGACGTGGCGATCGAGTTCGCCGTGTCGTGGAACCCGTTCGTGTAGTCGAAGGCGATCGCCAGCAGCACGATGAACACGAGCATGGCGGTCACGCCATCCACCGATGCGGACTCCTCAGGGCAGTGGGTCGACGGATGCTCGATCGCCGCGCGGCGGCGGCCACGCGAGCGGCGTTCATGGTAGCCGTGCGTGACCGCGACCGTCCGTAGACACGGCAGAAAGGTTGACGTGCCGATAAGCGCACGTTGACATGCCGCTCGCAGACTCCGGCCATGTCGATCGCGACACGCCCGGTCCATCCAGACCGGGCGACCGGACCGTCACAGCGAGATCTGCCGCGGGATGCTCTCCTCCTCCTGCGCAGCCTTCGCGACCGACCTCGCGACGCCGGCCCCTGGGGGGAGCCGGCGTTCGCGTGGGAGGTCGACCGGATCCGCGCGCAGCTCGCGCCCATCCGCGACCGCCGGGGTCTCGCGTCGTCGTGGGCCCGGGAGGCGTTCCGTGTCTACGGACGGTCGCGGTCACGCACGGCTACCATGAACGCCGCTCGCGTGGCCGCCGCCGCGCGGCGATCGAGCATCCGTCGACCCACT
>JBJMNA010000168.1:0-4259 GCA_045804485.1 Chloroflexota bacterium | reverse complement strand
GAGCGCCTTGGCGGGCAGCACGACCGAGCGCAGCAGCACGAACAGGACGAGGTAGGTCGACACGATGATGAAGAGGGCCGTCCGTGGGAAATCGGCTCGGACGCGGTCGACGACGTCGGCGACATCTGCGGCACCTCCGCCCACGAGCACGGTGACGCCGGCCGGCGGCGCGAGAGGGCCCTCGCCGGACCGAAGATCGCTGACAAGCGACCGGCCCTCGTCGCGGTTCGGGCCAAACGGCGTCGTGACGGTGAAGGCGGTCAGGTCGCCCTTCGTCGTCGCCCCGAGCGCCGTCTGCACGTGCCGGTCGCGCGGTCCGTTCGGATCGCGATACAGGAGGGTGTACTGGGCGAGGGTCAGACGGGGGTCGACGTCGACCAGGCTGTCCACACGGGCGATCCGTCGGTCCGCGGCGAGGCGCCGAGAGTAATCGTAGAGCGCAGCGAGGTTGGCCGGTGTCGTGGCGGGCCCCGTCGTCCGGACCGCGACGACCAGCGGCGCGAACTCTCCTTCGCCGAAGTTCGCGGTCAGCCGATCGAAGGCGGCGCGCGACGGGACCTCCGGCGGCAGGATCGATGAGTCGGGGGCGTTGAAGCGCACGTGCAGGAACGGCGAACCGAGGACCAGCAGGAAGGCGAGCGTCGGCACGAGGACGGCGACCGGATGGCGCATCACCCGCCGGGCGAGCCGTGACCAGGCTCCCTCGGTTCGCGCGGTCGGGAGGACCCGTCGAACCGAGAACCGGTCGAGTCGGGACCCGACCAGCACGAGGATCGCCGGAAGAAGGGTCAGCGCCGAGGCGACGGCGAGCCCGACGACGATCGCCCCGGCGATGCCGACCGACCGGAGGATCATGAACTCGAAGAGGACGAGCCCAAGGAGCCCGAGCAGCACCGTCAGCCCGGAGAAGAACACCGCACGGCCTGCGGTCGCGACCGTGATCCGGACCGCTTCGCCGACGCGCGTCGGGTCGTCGGGCCGTGCCGCCAGCTCCTCGCGGAAGCGACTCGTCATCAAGAGCGAGTAGTCCACGCCGAGCCCGAGACCCAACAACGTCGCGAGGTTGAGGACGAAGATGCTCATGGGCATCACCGACGCGACGAGGAAGATCGCGCCCAGCGCGACGAGGACCGCGGCACCGCCCACCGCGAGCGGGACCCCGGCGGCGACGAGCGAGCCGAACACGAACACGAGCGCCAGTGCCGCGAGGGGGAGCGAGATGACCTCGCTGCGCCGCAGGTCAGACTCGGACACCGACTGGACGTCGCCGTAGAACGCCGGTCCACCCGCGAGCTCGACGGTGAGCGCGTCGGTCGAGTGGAGGCGTTCGCGCAGGATCGGCAGGGCGTCCGGCGAATCGTCGGGTGGCAGGTCGAGGAAGACGATGTCGTACGCCGTGTGACGATCGGCCGAGACCTGGCCTGGAGCGAGCGTGTGCGACACGACCCGCGCCACGTGCGGAGCGGTCGGGATGTCGCGCATCGCGCCGGCGGCGGCCGTCTCGAATCCGTCGGTCCCGGCCTGGAGCGTCGGGCTCGAAAAGACGACGACGACGGCGGACGGCGGCGCCCCGAGCTCGGTCCCGAGGACGGCCTTCGCGCGCGCCGATTCGAGGTCGTCGAGGATGAATCCACCCGCGCTCAACCGACCCGGAAGCTGGGGTGCAAGGGGCAGCGCGAGGAGCAGCAGCAGCGCCCAGCCGGCGACCACCCAGCGGGCGCGGCGCACGACGAATCGGCCGAGTCGATCGAATGGGGTCACGCTCGCCATCGTAGCCGTGAACCTCATTCCGGGCCGTCAGCCCGTCTGCTAGCATCCGCCCGTGCAGCTGTTCCTCGTCGCCTTCCAGCAGCCCATCCCGTTCGGGATCTCGGCGGCCATCGTGATCCTGATGATCTTCATCATCCTTCGCTCCGCGATGGCGGCCGAAGGCGGCGCCGGCTGGGTGAAGAAGTACGTCACGAACCCGAACGGCAAGTACCTGTTCGCGTTCCTGTTCATCGGCTGGGCGATCTTCTTCGGCGTCGCGCTGCAGCTCGTCCCGCACAGCGGCGCCAACTCGCCGTACGGCGGGATCGGCCTCCTCGCGCTGTTCAGCGGGTTCTTCATCATGATGGGGTTCCTCTGGTCGGTCATCGGCGAGTAGCGAGGCCCCGCGCGCGCCCGTGACCACGGGCCCCGGATCGGTCGTCGTCGTCGGCGCGGGGGCGCTCGGGCTCGCGACCGCGTGGCACCTCAACGAACGCGGTGTCGCCGACGTCACCGTCATCGAGCGCGGCCGGATCGCCGGTGCGTCGTCGGGGCTGTCGGTCGGCATCATCGAGACGCAATACCTCGACCCGTTGGCCATCGAGGTCCGCGTCGACAGCATGCGGGCCTTCGCGATGCTCGAGCGCTCGGGGACACTGGAGATCGTCCGGAACGGCTACCTCAGGTTGGCGCACCGGCCTGACGATCTTGCCGCGTTCGAGCGCAGCGTCGCCACACAACGCGAGCTCGGCGTGACGGACTGCCGCGTGCTCGATCCGACGGAGCTCCAGCGGCTCATCCCCGATCTCCGCACGGACGACCTGGCCGGCGGCCTGTTCGGACCGAGCGACGGGTACATCGATGGCCATGCCTACTGCGGTGCCCTCGCGGCGGCCGTCGAGCGCGCGGGCGGCCGGGTCGTGCAAGGCACCGAACTGACAGGCGTGGACTTGGCGCCGGGCGGTCGGATGCGACTGTCGACGACGGGTACCACGTACGAGTGCGACATCGTCGTGAATGCGGCCGGCGCTTGGGCGGGTCGCGTCGGCGAGATCCTCGGCGCCCCGGTAGAGATCCTCCCACAGCGCCACCAGGCGCTGATGGGCCGGCTCGACGCTCCGCTCGAGTACGTGATGCCGTCGATCATGGATTACGTCCCGTCGTCGGGCGGGTTCGGCGTCTACATCCGGGACGACGGACCGGGCCGGTTCATCGCCGGGCTCCACACGGAAGAGGTCATCCACGACATCGTCGACCCCGACGAGGTCGGCCGCGACGCGCCCGATGCGTACGTCGACCTCGTCGGCGAGCGCCTCGCACACCGGCTGCCGGGCCTCGCCGACATGCGCCTGGGCGATGTCTGGGCGGGGATCTACCCGATGCGGCCCGATGGACGCCCGGTCGTCGGCCCGGATCCCGGTCGGCCGGAGGTCATCACGGTCGCCGGCGCTGGCGGGTCTGGGCTTCAGTCGTCGCCAGCGCTCGGGCGCATCGCCGCCGAGTGGATCGTCGACGGGCACCCGGTGACGATCCCCGACGCGGTTGCGTACCGGCCGGCCTGACTCCCTCGCAGTCGCACTGCTGGACCGTCCCCGGACCATCGCGCTATCATCGGCGAGCATGCAGACTGCATAGACTTTATGCGTCAGACCGGCGCCAGCCGGGTGAGATGTCGATCGGAGGCTCGCCGCTTGGACGCCCAGGAGATCAGGACGGCGGTCGCTCACCAGGACGCCGCCCGTGTCGCCGCGGAGGCGCCGTTCGTGAACCTCGCCGATCCAGCGCGCGCGCTCGGGTCGGATGGGAAGCCCGCCGTGAGTCGCCGTGCGCCCATCTGGGAGGACGTTCCGGACGCGCAGTGGAACGACTGGCGATGGCAGCTGAGCCACCGAGTCAACGACCTCGCGGAGATCGAGCAGATCCTCGACCTGACACCCGAGGAGCGCGCCGGCCTGTCTGTCCCCGACAAGTTCCGGGTCGACATCACGCCCTACTTCATGAGCCTGATCGACCCGAACGACCCGAACGACCCGATCCGCCTCCAGGTCATCCCGACGGCCTCCGAGCACGGCGCCTTCACCGGGATGATGGACGACTCGCTCGCCGAGGACCGCCATTCGCCTGTTCCGGGACTCGTCCACCGCTACCCGGACCGCGTCCTCATGCTCGTGACGACGCAGTGCGCCAGCTACTGCCGGTATTGCACGCGGAGCCGGATCGTCGGCGACCCCACCCAGAACTTCAACAGTCGCGACCACGAGGCGCAGCTCGAGTACCTCCGCCGGACGCCGCAGGTCAGAGACGTCCTGATCTCGGGCGGTGATGGCCTGACGCTCGCGCCCAAGCTGTTCGAGAAGATCCTGCGGGGCCTGCGCGAGATCCCGCACATCGAGATCATCCGCATCGGAAGCCGGGTCCCCGTCTTCCTGCCGCAGCGGATCGACGACGAGCTGTGCGAGGTGCTCGAGAAGTACCACCCGCTCTGGATCAACCTCCATTTCAACCCCCCG
>JBJMNA010000167.1:0-4996 GCA_045804485.1 Chloroflexota bacterium | reverse complement strand
CTGTTCGGCGTCGTCCTCGACCGGCTCGAGACCGTCGACGACGGCCGGATCGTCTGGTCGAGCGTGACGGACGCCGACTTCGCAGCGACCGGCGCCAAGCGTCCGGACAGCGAGGGGATCATCGACCTCCTCTCGCAAGCCGACGCGGCCGAGGTGGCCATCCTCTTCAAGCAGTCAGGCGAGGCGACCCGGGTGAGCGTCCGGACAAAGCCCGGTGGCGTCGATGCGACCGTGCTGACGGGCGCCTTCGGTGGTGGCGGTCACGCACGGGCGGCGGGCGCATCCGTCGACGCACCGCTCGCCGACGCCCAGCCGCGCGTGCTCGCGGAGGCGACCCGCCTCGTCGCCGCGCTCGGTCGCTGAAGGATGGCTCGCTCGTCGCTCGGTCCGGGTCTCGATGGGATCGTGGTCGTGGCGAAGCCCGCCGGACCGACGTCGCATGACATCGTCGCTCTCGTCCGACGGCTCGCCGCGACCAAGCGCGTCGGGCACGGTGGCACGCTCGACCCGTTCGCGTCGGGCGTCCTGCCCGTCTTCCTGGGTCACGCGACACGTGTCGTCGAATATCACCTCGGTGATCGCAAGGCATACCGGGCGACGGTCTGCTTCGGAGCGTCGTCCACGACCGAGGACCTCGAAGGCGAGCTGACGCCGGCCGCAGCAGGAACAGCGCCGTCGCGCGAGACGGTCGAGGCGGCACTCCCCGAGCTGACCGGCACGATCTCTCAGCGACCGCCGGCCTACAGCGCCATCAAGGTCGGCGGCCGCCGGGCGTACGCCCTGGCGCGTGCCGGCGAGACGGTCCTGCTGCCCACCCGAGAAGTGACGATCCACGCCCTTGACCTCGTGTCGTGGGACGCCTCCGACCCCGACCGGCCGGTCGCGATCCTCGAGGTGGCGTGTTCCGCTGGCACGTACGTCCGCTCGCTCGCGCGGGACCTCGGCGAGGCCGTCGGGAGCGCCGCCTACCTCGGTGCCCTGACGCGAACGGCGTCGGGGCCATTCCGGCTCGAGGACGCGGTCGCGCTGGATGAGCTCCGGACCGCGACCGCGGAGGACCCGGCGGGCCTCATCGCGCACCTTCGACCGCTCGATTTCGGGCTCGATGCGTTCCCTGTCGTCGTCCTCACCGACGAGGAGACGGCGGCGATCGCGCGGGGCCAGTTCGTCCGGCCGTCTGCCGGCTTGCCGGGACCAGCCGAGCACTACCGCCTCCGCGACCCAGAGGCCCGGCTCGTCGCGATCGCGACCGCTGACGGCGGGCGTCTCGCGCCCGACAAGGTCTTCGTCGCGCCGATCCCACCAGCGGCCGTCCCGGTCGCCTGACGACGCGGGATGGACGTCGTCGAGGGCGTCGATGCCCTGCGCCCGTCGCTCGGACCCGTGTTCGTGGTCGTCGGCGTCTTCGATGGGATGCATCTCGGGCACGCCTATCTCCTGGAACACCTCGTCTCCGAAGCGGCAGCGCGCGATGCTCGGCCGACCGTCATCACCTTCGACCACCACCCCGACGAGGTCCTGACGGGACGCGCACCGGCGCTCCTGCTCGACCCTGGCGAGCGGCTCGAGCGGCTGGAGGCGGCGGGCGTCGGTGTCACCGTCGTCCAGCATTTCGACAAGGCACTGCGGGAGACGCCGTACGACGCGTTCGTGGAGCGGATCCGCGCCAGGATCGAGCTTCGCGGCTTCCTGATGACGCCGGACGCCGCGTTCGGCTTCGAACGGCGCGGCACGCCTGCGACGGTGACCGAGCTCGGAACTCGTGACGGGTTCACATGCGTCGTCGTGCCACCGTTCACGCTCGATGGCGAGGAGGTCCGAAGCTCGGCCATCCGCGACGCGATCGTCCGGGGCGACCTCGTGACTGCGGCCCGCCTCCTTGGCCGCCCCGTGACGATCACCGCCGCGACAGCCGAGGCGATCGACGGCCGGACGCCACTCGAATTCGCCCTGCCGATCGCGCTCCCCCCCGATGGCGACTACGCCGTCACCGTCGACGGCGGCGCGGGAACGCTACACATAGAGGCGGGCCGCGCGTCCGTGCTCGGCCGGCTGTCCGATTCGCGACTCAGGGTCGAGTTCGCGACCGCCTGATCACGTCCCGGGTGCCCAGAGTGGCTCGGCGACACCGCGTTCGTGGTTCTCGTAGCGGGCCATGACGAACAACGCGTCGGACAGCCGGTTGAGGTAGGGGAGGACCGTCACCCCGATGGTCTCCTCGCGAGCCAATGTCGTCGCCGCGCGCTCGGCGCGCCGGCAGATCGTCCGCGCGACATGGAGCTGCGCCGCGCCCGGCGCGCCACCCGGGAGCAGGAAGTTCGTGAGCGGCCCGACGACATCGTTGAACTCGTCGATCAGCCGCTCGAGCTTGTCGATGTGGCGGACTTCGACGGTCGGGACGGGATGGCGCGCCTGGCTCGTCGCCGGAGTCGCGAGGTCGGCGCCGAGGTCGAACAGCTCGTTCTGGATGAGCGGAAGCTCGGCCGCGAGTCGCTCACACAGGCCCGTCGCGAGCGCCACGCCGATCTGCGAGTTGAGCTCGTCGACCGTGCCGTACGTCTCGACCCGCCCGGAATCCTTCGGGACGCGTTGGCCGCCACCGAGACCGGTCGTCCCCGCGTCGCCGGTCTTCGTGTAGATCCTGTCGAGCCTCGGCATGCGACCATTGTCCCGCAGCTGGACCCTGGCGGGAGCGGCTCGGTCGTTGGACGGTTCAGCCTCGGCCTGATACCATCCGTCGGTCATACAAACGGAAGACATCACGTCACCACGTCGTGTTCGGAGGAACGAGTGCCGCTCGCGCGGGAACAGAAGCAGGAGATCATCACCGGGTTTGCCACCAAGGAAGGTGACACCGGATCGCCGGAAGTCCAGGTCGCGCTCCTGACGGAGCGGATCAAGGAGCTGACCGGGCATCTCAAGAGCTTCCCCAAGGACAACCATTCGCGTCGCGGCCTCCTCAAGCTCGTCGGCCAGCGCCGCCGCCTTCTCGCCTATCTGATGAAGAAGGACAGCGCGCGCTACCGTGTCGTCATCGGACGACTCGGACTCCGCCGCTAGGCGCCGCACCCCGAGGACCCCGGCACAGACCGGGGTCTCGTCGCATCCGGCGCCCAAGGCCCAGTCGGCCGACCTGCCCGCAGGTCGTCGCCTCCTCCACGACCAAGGAGGAGTAGTTCCCTTGTCTCAGACATTCGAGACGCAATTCGGTGGTCGAACGCTGACCATCGAGACCGGCAAGCTCGCGCGACTCGCGGGCGGCGCGGTCACCGTTCGCTACGGCGATACCCTCGTGCTCGGCACGGCCAACCGGTCGGATCCGCGCCCGGGCCTCGACTTCTTCCCGCTCACGGTCGAGTTCGAGGAGCGGATGTACGCCGCGGGCAAGATCCCGGGCGGCTTCATCAAGCGTGAGGCGCGCGCGTCCGAGGCGGCAACGCTTGCGGCGCGCCTGACCGACCGCCCGATCCGCCCGCTCTTCCCCGAGGGCTACAAGGACGACATCCAGCTCGTCATCACGGTCCTCTCGACCGACCAGGAGAACGAGCCTGACGTCCTCGGCACGGTCGCGGCGTCGGCCGCCCTGACCATCAGCGAGATCCCCTTCGCGGGCCCCGTCGGTGCGGTGCGCGTCGGCCGGATCGGCGGCGAGTTCGTCGTCAACCCGACCTACAGCCAGCTCGCCGAGTCGGAGCTCGACCTCGTCGTCTCCGGCACGCGCGACGCGATCATGATGGTCGAGGCGGGCGCCAAGCTCCTGCCGGAAGCCGTCATGGCCGAGGCGATCCTGTTCGGTCACCGCGCCCTGCAGCCGCTCATCGACATCCAGGAGCAGCTCCGCGAGGCGGTCGGCAAGACCAAGTCGACGCCGTTCCTCGAGGCCGGCACGGGCACCGTGCTCACCTTCGCCGAGGCAGCCGACGCGGGCAAGGAATTCGTCGTCCTCGACGTCGAAACGACCGGCACGGACCCGAAGATGGCGGACCTCGTCGAGATCGCCGCGGTCAAGGTCAAGGGTGGCAAGATCACCGACCGCTGGTCGACCCTCGTCAACCCCGGCCGCCCGATCGTCGGAAATCAGATGCACGGCATCAAGGACGCCGACGTCAAGAAGGCGCCGAGCCCTGCCGACGCAGCTCGCCAGGCGCTCGCATTCGCGGGTGATTCGACGATCGTCGGTCATTCGGTCGGCTTCGACCTCGGCTTCATCGAGGCGGCGCTCGGCGACGGCACGCACATCGAGTCCGGCCGCTACCTCGACACGCTGACGATCGCCCGTGAGGGCTACCCCGACCTCGAGAACTACAAGCTGCCGACTCTGTCGAACTTCTTCGGCATCGAGCTCGCCCAGGCCCACCGGGCGCTCCCGGACGCCGAGGCGACCGCGAACCTGCTCATCTGGTTCGGCAACGACCTGCCGAAGCGGATCGCGACCCTCAAGGCCGGCATCGCGGACTCGTTCCGGGCGACCCGGACCGGTGGCGACAGCAAGGGCCTCCAGGAGGCGGCCAAGCGCGAGGCCCGCGTCAGCAAGGCGCTCTTCAACCTCATCCTCAAGAAGGTCGCCCGCCAGCTCGCGCTCGACGAGGGCATCCGGATGGACGGCCGCGGCGTCACCGAACTCCGCCAGATCTCGGTCGAGGTCGGCGTCCTGCCCCGGGCGCACGGCACCGGACTCTTCACGCGCGGTGAGACGCAGGTCATGACGATCGCGACGCTCGGCTCGTCCTCGGACGTCCAGCGGATCGACACGATCAGCCCCAAGACAGAGAAGCGCTACATCCACCACTACAACTTCCCCCCGTACAGCACGGGCGAGAACAAGCCGATGCGTGGCCCCTCGCGGCGCGACATCGGGCACGGCAACCTGGCGGAGCGTGCGCTCATCCCGGTCCTGCCGAGCCACGAGGAGTTCCCGTACGTCATCCGGCTCGTGTCCGAGTGCATGTCGTCCAATGGCTCGACGTCGATGGCGTCGACCTGCGGCTCGACGCTT
>JBJMNA010000166.1:0-8582 GCA_045804485.1 Chloroflexota bacterium | reverse complement strand
GTGCCCTTGAAGCCGATGCGGTGCTTGTGGTCGGCGACCATCGTCAGGAACCGCGCGAGCTGCGCTTCCTCCCGTGCCATGTCGGTGTTGAGCAGCGTCTCGTAGCCCTCGCGGCCGCCCCAGAGCACATAGTTCTCGCCGCCGAGCTGATGCGTCAGCTCGAGCGCGTTCTTTACCTGCGCTGCGGCGTACGCGAAGACCTGGGGATCGGGATTGGTGGCAGCACCGGCCATGTAGCGGCGGTGCGTGAAGAGATTGGCCGTGCCCCACAGGAGGCCCACGCCGGTCGCGGCCATCTTCTCCTGGAACAGCTCGCCGATTTCGGCGACGTTGCGGTTCGACTCGGCCAACGTCTCGCCCTCGGGCGCGATGTCGCGATCGTGAAAAGTGAAGAACGGCACGCCGAGCTTCTCGAGGAACTCGAACGCGGCGTCGAGCTTGGCCTCGGCGGCGAGCATCGGCTCGAGCCGCGGATCGTTCCATGGCCGGTCGAAGGTTCCCGAGCCGAACACGTCCGACCCGGGCCACGCGAACGAATGCCAGAGGCAGACGGCGATCCGCAGGTGGTCCTCCATCCGCTTCCCGAGGACCATCCGATCGGGCTCGTAGACCTTGAACGTCAGCGGATCGGTCGAGTCCAGGCCGCCGAACGGGATCCGCCCCGGAACATCGGAAAAGTACCCGTCGGCCATGCGCCCGAATCCTCCCAACAGCAGCTCGGACGGGTCACCCGATCGGACCCGCGGCTCGCTTCGTGAGAGTACTTCAGTCGCCGGGCGCGAGCGGGAATGGAAGGGCGATCGGGTCGGCAGCGAGGCGGCTTCGGCCGTCCGCGTCGAACCGGTCGAGGCCCAGATCCGTGACGTCGACCACGTCGGTCTTGCCCTGGAGCGTGAGGTCGGCAGCGACCCGTGCGACAGCCGGTCCCCACATCATCCCGTGCCCGCCGGGCGATGCCACGGTGAGGCCGGCGATCGGCCGGCGGGAGGCGTCCAGCGCGGGCCCGACGATCGGCAGGTGATCGGGGGTGTAATCGATCGTCGCGACCCAGATCCGTCGGAGCCCGAGACCCGCGGTCACCGGCACCAGCGCGCCGAGTCGGGCGCGCATCGCGTCGTAGAACGCCCAGTCGATCCGGCGCGCCTCGCCCGGCTCCTCGTGCGGGTCGCTCCAGCCGAACAGCAGGCCGCCTTCCTCCGTCCGCCAGTAGAGGCCGGCGCCGATGTCGAAGACCATCGGCAGCCGATCGGTCTCGAACGCGGGATGCGGCTCCAGCACCGCCACACTGTGCCGCGCGGCCCCGACCGGGATCCGGACGCCGGCGAGCCGCCCGACCGCGCGCAGACTGGGTCCGCCGGTGACGATCACCCGCTCGGTCTCGATCGTGCCGGTGTCCGTCTCGACGGCCGTCACGCGCGTGCCACCATCCGCGCCCGGCTCAGTGACGATGCGCGTGACCGCGGTCCGCTCGCGCAGTTCGACGCCCGTCGCCTGCATCGCGAGGGAGTACGCGCGGACGTTCCGAGGCGGGTCGATGGCGCCATCGGTCGCGAGGAAGCTGCCACCACGATGGCCGGTGGAGGCGAGGGTGACGGCGCGCTCGGCGGCTTGCGATGCGTCGAGCCACTCGACGTCAAGACCCTCCGCCCGCTGCATCGCAACGCGCTCTCGTCCGGCCCGCTCGTCGTCATCCGTCACGGCGAGGATCAGGTAGCCGAGCTCACGAAAGCCTGAATCCGTTCCGTAGGTCGTTGCCTGCGAGATGTAGAAGTCGACCGACCACCGACCGAGCGCGACGGTCGCGGCCGTGCCGCCCTGGGCGCGGACGATCCCGGCGGCCCTCGACGAGGCGCCGGACCCCACCAGCCCGCGCTCGACGACGACCACCCGGCCGACCCCGTCCGTGCGCGCGAACACCGAAGCCCAGCCGCCGACCGTCCCGGCGCCGACGACGACGAGGTCCGCTGGGTCAGCCATCGAGCGCAGCGGCCTCGGCGCAGATCGCGATGACACCGAGCCGGGCCAGCCGGTCATAGGTCGATCGGCGTCGGACGGTGTAGGCCGCGACCTCGAGTCCGGCGGTCCGCGCCGATTCCATCGTGCGCTCGTCGATGGCCCGCCAGTCGAGGGCCACGGCGCGACAGCCGAGCTCGAGGGCCGTCCGGAGCGCGCCCGGCGACAGCCACGCAGCATTGAGCCAGCGCGGCCAGCTCGGTGCGAGCCGCGCGACCCGCTCCAGCGCGGCGCGGTCGAACGACGACACGACGGCGTTCTCGAGCGCCGGCCCGCGTCCCGCCGCCAGGACCTCCACGACGGCCGCGCCGGGATCGCCTTTCAGCTCCACGTCGAGGAAGGGGCGCCGGCCGGCGGCCGACAGCGCATCACGCAACGTCGGGACGCCGAGCCTCCCGAGGGCGGCCGCGGTCATCCCGTCGATCCGCTCGGGCCGGCCCTGGACTCGCTCGAGCGTCGCGTCGTGGCTCAGCACCGGGACGCGATCCGACGACATCCGGACATCGAACTCGAGGCCGTCGCACGCAGGAACGGCGAGCGCGGCGGTCAACGCGGCGATCGAGTTCTCCGGCGCCGCGCGCCAATCGCCGCGGTGCGCGAGTCGTAGCGTCCGGTGTGCCACTCCCCTACCCGATCGTGAGCTGTGCGGTGATCCCGAGGTGGTCGCTCGGGTAGATCGTCGGGTCGTCGGGACCCGGACGGTCGAACGCGAGCCGGGCGGACTCCACCCGCGCCACACCACGGACCCAGATGTAGTCGAGGCAGCCCGGCGGGCCGTCGGTATCCATCGCCTCGGCCTGCAGCCCGGATGGCCAGGTCACGGCCGGATCCTCGCCGTTCGCCTCTGCGTACGCCGAACGGAATCCAGCGGCGCGGAGGCGCTCGGGCGCCGGTTCATCGGGCTCGGCGTTGAAGTCACCCATCACGATCGTGGCGTCCGCCGTGGGCGTATCGGCGCCGTCGAGCCAGGCAAGGAGCGCGCCGGTCTGTTCGTCGCGGAGCGCCTCGTCCGGGGTGAGATGGTGGAGATGCGTGACGACGACGAGGACGGACGACCCATCGGCCAGCTCGACGACCGAACGGATCGCCGAGCGGCTCACGCCGAGGTCGAGGCGCTCGGTCGCGGTCGCGGAGAGCGGCTCGCGGACGAGCAGGCTGTTGCCGTACTCCGGCCGCCCGGCCCAGCCGCGGACGACGCCATAGCGTCCCTCGCCCGCCGCCCCGATCAGCCTGTCCTGCTGCATGACGTAGACGACCTCCTGGAGCCCGAGGAGGTCCGGCTGGAGTGTCGCCATGTCGGCCAGGAGCAGCGGCAGCCGCTCGAACCAGCGGTCCGCCATGTTGCGGATGTTCAGCGTCGCGACGTGGAGTCGGTCCATCAGTCCCTCGTCTGTCAGGGCGGTGGCGGCGCTACCGGGAGCGAGAACGAGAACGTGCTCCCCGCTCCTTCCGTCGAGTCCACCCAGATCCGCCCTCCGTGCTGCTCGATGATGTGGCGCGAGATCGCGAGACCGAGCCCGGTCCCGCCCGTTCCGCCGCGAAACCGAGCCCGATCGACCTTGTAGAAGCGCTCGAAGATCCGGGCGCGGGCGCTACGCGGGATGCCGACGCCATGGTCCGTGACGGACACGATGACGTCGGACGCCGTCGCGTGCGCCGCGACCACGACATCGCCGCCGTCGGGGCTGAACTTCACCGCGTTGTGGAGGAGGTTGACGATGACCTGCCCGAGACGGTCCTCGTCGCCGCGGATCCGCGGGATGTCGTCCGCGACGTCGACCCGGAGGGTGACCCCCTGACGTTCGGCGAAGAGCCGGAGGCGTTCGGTCGATTCGACCGCGACACGGCCGATGTCGACGAGGTCGACGACGCCGAGCGTCGCACCGCTTTCGATGCGGGACAGGTCGAGCAGTTCCGTCACCATCTGCACGAGGTGACCAGTCTCGACCTCGATCTTCTCGATGCGGTCGCGCATCCGCGGCGGGATCGCGTCGCCGGCGGCGTCCGCTTCACGCGTCAGCGTCTCGGCCAGCAGGCTGACGGTCGTGAGCGGCGTCCGAAGCTCGTGCGACAGGTTGTCGATGAACTCCGCGCGGATCTGCTGGAGCCGGCGCAGCTCCGAGACGTCTTCGACCACGAGCCACAGCCCGCCCGACGGGACCCGCCGCGCGCGCAGGACCAACCGCGGGCCGTCGACGCCGGCAACCGAGATCTCCTCGGTCGCGGACCCGACCGCCAGCGCCGTTCGCGCGAGCGACTCGGCGTGGACGGTGATGAACGCGCCGATGAGCGTGCGGCCGGGCAGCGTGCCGGGCGCCACTCCGAGGAGCGCGTGCGCCGCGGGATTCGCACCGACGATCCGCAGGTCTTCATCCACGATCATCACGCCGAGCTCGAGCGCTCGCACGAAGTCGGATTGATCGTTCCTGATCAGCGCCGTGTCGAGCTCTGCCTTCACGGCGCGATCGCGCAGCGCGACGACCGCAGCCTCGGCGTCATTGCCGGCGACCGCGCCGGCCGCGCGCTCGAGTCGGACGCGAGCCTGCCATTCGCGCACCGCGAGGACCGTGACGGCGACCAACGCGAGGACCGCGACGAGCGCGACGACCCTTGGCTCCACGCGGCGAGCATCGCACAGCCGGGTCAGGCGCGAGACGGACGGGGGCGAACGCGCGGGGCCGGGCGGTCGTCGGGCAGGAAGAGCGGCCGCCACGGCCGTGTGAGCGCCGAAAACGTCGCAGGAGCGAAGGCGTGGCGAAGGACCACGAGGTGGGCGAGCCGCCCCGCCGCCCGTCGCGCTCTCTCGAGGACGACGGGGTCGAGCGCGGCACCGGCCGTGGCCGCCCCGACGGCAGCGGCTGCGTCCCGGGCGGCCAGCACCGAGGAGACCCGGAGTGCCTCGTCATCCTCGGGCGAGGTACCCGGCGGCCACGGCTCCTCGGTCGCGCCGTCCAGGCCGGCTTTCCGGGTGGATGCCGCCAGCGTCGCGACGCCGGCAGGATCGAGGCGCGCCAGTCGCTCGAGAAGAGCCCGGACGGACGCCCCGTTCGGGCCGTATCGGGGCTGACCGACAGCGGCCTCCCAGCCTCGCGTGAGACGTTCTCGCGCTCGCTCGCGGAACGGTTCGCTGAGCAGCTCGTCGAGGAAGTCGCCGAGGACGAGCTCGGTGCCGAAGGCCTCCACCGCATTCCGGACGCCCGGTAAGGCCGCGGCTTGCGGATCCAGCCGCGCGTCGATCGCCGTCTCCATCGACGCGAGCGCCGCCAGCTGATCGGCCGGCAGGAATCGCGCGATCGTGGCACCGAAGGCGATCGGCGTCGGGTCGGCACAGGCTAGCCGGTCGATCTCGTCGGGCTGGAGCACCGCGACCCGATCGAGGAACCGTGCCAGCTCCTCGGCCGGGTCCGGCGGGCGGCGGCGGAGGGGCCGGATGGGCGGTGTCGGCCGGTCCGTCCCGGGCGCGTCACGAACGCCGTGACCCGCCGTGTCACGCACGGACCGGCGGAGCCCGCGCGCGTGGTCGTAGCGGGCGCGAAGGTCGGGATCACTGAGCCAGTCGTGGGCGACATTGATCCGCTTGGAGCGTTCGAGGCCGACGTCGCCCGCCACATCGGGATGATGCAGCCGGAGCAGCGCACGCCAGGCGACCTCGATGACGTCCGCTCCGGCATCGACGGGGATCTCCAACCGTGCGTACAGGTCGTCGGCGGGGATCGGCGGGCGTGGTGGCACATCCGAATGCTAGTGGTCCGGGGGGTCCGCGCTCGGTACACTCTGGCGCGTGAGCTTCCTGAACCGTGCCAGGGAGGCCGCCCAGGCGGCGGCAGAACAGGCCCAGCAGGCGGCCGGGATGGCCACCCGGACCGCGCAGGATCCCGCGACCCAGGAGAAGCTCGGCCAGGGGGCGCGTGCAGCCCTCGGCGCGGCGCGGCGCGGAGTGTCGACCGTCGTCGAGCGCATCGATCCGGGCGTCCTCGCGGACCTGATCATCAAGTCGACGGCGCTCCAGGAGATGACGAACGCGTCGCTGCGCGAGAAGAACTCGCCGTACCGCATCGCCGAGGTGAACATCACGGCGTCGATCCCGCCGGGCATCACGTTCTCGATCAGCCGCGTCGACGAGGATGACCTGACGGGTGGCGAGGTCTCCTCCGAGGAGCTCGTCGACGAGTTGGAGGCGACGGGCGCGGTGATCTCGCTCGATGGGACCAGCCTCAGCCAGGAGGAGCTCGCCGGCGTCCGCGAGGCGCTCGCGAACGACATCCCCGAGGACATCAACCGCCTCTGAGCAGCGCCTCCGTGTCCTCGATCGAGCGCGTGGAGCGCTCCCCGGTGGCACGTTCCGTGACCTCGATGCCGCCCGCGGCGAGCGACCGCGGACTGACCGTCAGGATCCACGGCATCCCGAGAAGCTCGCTGTCGGTGAACTTCACGCCGGGCGACTCGTCGCGGTCGTCCCACAGGATCTCGCGACCCGCCTCCGCAGCGAGGTCGTGGAGTCGCTCCGCGACCTCGGTCACCGTCGGGTCCTTGGCGGCCCCGATCGAGACGAGGTGAGCGGCGTAGGGCGCGACCTCGGCCGGCCAGATGATGCCCTTGTCGTCGTGATGCGCCTCGACGATGCAGGCGACATTCCGCCCGACGCCGATGCCGTACGAGCCCATGATGATCGGGTGGGCGACGCCGTCCTCACCCAGGTACGTCGCCCCGAACGCGTCGGTGTACTTGGTGCCGAGCTTGAAGATGTTGCCGACCTCGATGCCGTTCCGCAGGATCACGGGCTCACCGCACGTCGGGCAAGGGTCGCCCTCCTGCGCGTTCGTCAGGTCGGCCACCACGTCCGGCGTGAAATCGCGACCCACGTTGACGTTCCGGAAGTGGAACCCCTCCCGGTTGGCGCCGGCGACGAGGTTCGGGGACGCCGCGACCAGCTCGTCGACGACGACGATCGTGTCGTGCGCGCCGATCGGCGAGCCGTAGCCGGGCTCCATCCCGGCGGCCTTGATCTCGTCGACGGTCGCGGGCCGAAACCCGCCGGTCGCCTTGACGGCGTTGACGAGCTTCGTCTCATTGACCTCATGGTCGCCGCGCACGATGGCGGTCACGAGCCGCCCGTCGCCGGCCATGAAGAACGCGGCCTTCGCCGTCCTCGCCGCATCGACGCCAAGGAACGCGGCGAGGGTCGCGATGGTCGTCGTCCCAGGCGTCGCGATCTCCTCGCGCGGCAGGGCGTCCTCGGGGGGCGGCGGCAGGTGGCGGATGACCGCGACCTGCCGGTTCGCCGCGTAGCCGCAGGCCTCGCACAGGACGAGGACGTCCTCGCCCGCGGGATTGAGGACCATGAACTCGTGGGCAAGGCTCCCACCCATCATCCCGACATCGGAGGCGACGGCGATCGTCTCGAGGCCGAGGCGTTCGAAGGTGCGGACGTACGCGCCGTGCTGCGCCCAGTAACTGGCGTCGAGCCCGGCCTCGTCGCGGTCACAGCTGTATGCGTCCTTCATCACGAACTCGCGAACGCGGATGAGGCCGCCACGCGCGCGCGGCTCATCACGCCATTTCGTCTGGAAGTGGTAGACCATCATCGGCAGCTGCCGCCACGACCGGACGACGTCGGCGAGCAGACCTGCGACGACCTCCTCGTGGGTCATCGCGAGGACCATGTCGCGGCCGTTGCGGTCCTTGAACCGCCCGAGCTCCGGGCCGATCGCGCCGTACCGTCCGCTGGCACGCCAGACGTCGGCGGGATGGACCACCGGCATCTCCATCTCCTGGCCGCCGATCGCGTTCTGCTCCTCGCGGATGATCTGCTCGACCCGGTCGTTGACGCGCTTCCCGAGTGGGAGCAACGAGTAGATCCCCGAACCCAGCTGGCGAACGTAGCCGGCGCGGAGCAGCAACCGGTGCGACGGCATCTCGGCCTCTGCCGGGTCGTCACGCAGGGTCGTGAAGAAGAGCTGGGAGAGACGCATCCGCGAAGGATACCGGGGGCGGCGCCTCGGGCGGGCCGCCCGGGCGGGGTTCAGGTGAGGTCGGCGACGAACGCTGACCATGCCGGGCGGCGGACCCCGTCACCGAGTTCGAGCCAGCGCACGAGGTAAGCGGCGCGGGTGGCGCGCGCCGGCGATGACCGATCCGCGGGATCCTCGCCGTGCACCCGGCAGAAAGGTTGACGTGCCGATAAGCGCACGTTGACATCCCGCTCGCAGACTCCGGCCATGTCGATCGCGACACGCCCGGTCCATCCAGACCGGGCGACCGGACCGTCACAGCGAGATCTGCCGCGGGATGCTCTCCTCCTCCTGCGCGGCCTTCGCGACCGACCTCGCGACGCCGGCCCCTGGGGGGAGCCGGCGTTCGCGTGGGACGTCGACCGGATCCACGCGCAGCTCGCGCCGATCCGCGCCCGCCGGGGTCTCGCGTCGTCGTGGGCGCGGGAGGCGTTCCGTGTCTACGGACGGTCGCGGTCACGCACGGCTACCATGAACGCCGCTCGCGTGGCCGCCGCCGCGCGGCGATCGAGCATCCGTCGACCCACTGCCCTGAGGAGTCCGCATCGGTGGATGGCG
>JBJMNA010000165.1:0-11201 GCA_045804485.1 Chloroflexota bacterium | reverse complement strand
CGGCGGTCCTGTCGACGATGACGCCCGCGTTGCCACCGAGCTCCAGGACGACCTTCTTCTTGCCCGCTCGATCCTTCATCCGCCAGCCGACCGACGGCGAGCCTGTGAAGGTCAGCAACTTGAACCGAGGGTCGGCGACCATACGATCGCCCAGTTCTCGGGTCATCGGCAGGATCGACACGGAGCCCGCCGGAACGCCCGCGGCCTCGATGATCTCCGCGACCGCGAGCATCGTCAGCGGATCCTTGGATGGCGGCTTGAGGACGATCGGGTTGCCCGAGGCGATGGCCGGCGCGATCTTGTGGGCCGCGAGATTGAGCGGGAAGTTGAACGGGCTGATGCCGGCGATCGGGCCGATCGGGAAGCGCCGCGTGATGCCGACGCGATCCTTCGACGACGGGAGGAGGTCGAGCGGGATGACCTCGCCGGTCATGCGTTCGGCTTCCTCTGCGCCGAGGCGGAACGTCAGCGATGCGCGGTCGACCTCGACCAGCGCGTCTCGGATGGGCTTCCCTGCCTCGAGGGCGATCAGCCGGCCGAGCTCCTCGCGTCGACCCTTGATGCCGGCGCTGATCTCGCGCAGGATCCGCCCCCGCTCGTAGGCGGGCAGACGACGCGTGACCTCGAACGCGGCGACGGCGGCCTCGACGGCCTCCTCGTATTGGGCCTCGGTGGCGTTGTAGGTGGTGCCGGCTGGCGTCGACGCGTCGGCCGGGTTGTCGATGACGAGAACGTCTGGCGAGTCGACCCAGCGGCCGGCGAGGAAGATCGGATGGGGCTGGGTCGCGGCGGCGATCGCCATCGGTTCGACGCTCCTTTCGGGTACGGTTCGCATCGTACATCCACTCTCCGCGCAACCCGACGCGAGGAGGTCCCTTATGAGCGAGACGACTGCACTTCGAGACGAGCTCCTGGTCAAGCCGGGGTCGCGGATCCGACTCGAGAAGCTCGATCCCGCCCGCACGTTCGGCCATGACAAGGCATCCGCGAAGCCGGTCACGGCCAAGCAGCTCGACCGGCTGGCCGACCTCCAGGACAGGCTGTGGGCGGAGGCCAAACGCTCCGTGCTCGTGGTCCTGCAAGGGATCGACGCCGCCGGCAAGGACGGCACGATCAACAAGGTGATGGAGGCGTTCAACCCACAGGGCTGCCCCGTGTCGTCGTTCAAGGTTCCGTCGTCTGAGGAGCTCGCCCACGACTACCTGTGGCGGATCCACAAGAAGACGCCGGCGAAGGGTGAGATCGGGATCTTCAACCGGTCGCACTACGAGGACGTCCTCGTCGTTCGCGTCCACGACCTGGTCCCCAAGAGCGTCTGGTCGAAGCGTTACGACCAGATCAACGACTTCGAGGCCACGCTCGCGGCGAACGGGACGACGATCGTGAAGTTCTTCCTCTCGATCGACCGTGACGAGCAGCGCAAGCGGTTCCAGGCGCGGTACGACGACCCGACCAAGCGCTGGAAGTTCTCGATGGGCGATCTCGACGAGCGGAAGCGCTGGGACGACTACCAGGCCGCGTTCGATGAGGCCCTATCGAAGACGTCGACGGACTGGGCGCCGTGGTACGTCATCCCGGCCAACCACAAGTGGTTCCGGAACCTCGCGGTCTCCACGATCCTGGCCGAGACGATGGCCGCGCTGAAGCCGGCCTATCCCGCTGAGCCCGACCTGCCGGCCGATCTCGTCATCGAATGAGGGGCGGCGTCTCCGCCGCCCCTCGCCGATCTGGCTCTACGGGGCGGTCGCACCGTAGATGTTCTGGTCCAGCCCGCCGTCATGCGGGCAGGTGTCACCACTCCAGCCGCTGGCCGCGCTGAAGGTCCGGCACTGGAGGACGTCGGCGCTGCCGTCGTCCTCATCCTCCGTCACCTCCCGCGGGTCGTCTCCCCTAACGGTGTCCCGCCAGTCGGTCCACGTCGCGAAGGCAGTGTCGCCGTGCGACGTCACCCAGAGGTAGTCGCCCGCGAACGGATCGGTCCGGTTTGCGAACTGCTCGTAGTTCGGGTTGCTCAGCGTCGTCGTCACGGCGGTCGCGGTCGCCCACGTCGCGCCGGAGTCGGTCGATGTCGACCCGAAGACCTGCAGGCTGGGATAGGTCTTGCCGGCAGCGTCATTGCCGACGGGCCTAGCTCGCGAATACCAGGGATCGTTGCGGCTGTCCCACCAGATCGTGTGGAGCTTGCCGCCACCACCCGCCGAGATGTCAGGGAACAGCTGGTGCCCGGTCGCCTCGTTGTCGATCAGCGCGGGCTCGGTCGCCCTCCCGGTGACACCGTTATACCGGATGAAATAGATCCCCGACTGGCTCCCGGTCCCGGTGTCGATGGAGCCGTATGTGGTGCCCGTCGGTGTCTGGGTTCCGGGCTTGCTCGGGTCGTACACGATGTAGACCCATTCGTGCGCGGCGTCCGCCTGGTCGGCCGTCGAGCGGACCTGTGTGTCACGACGGAAGAACGTGTAACCGGACTTGCAGTGAAGGTCGAAGTCGCCGCAGTCGCGAGCATCGCCGCCCTCGACGCCGTCCTCATCGAACGGTGCGTCGGCGGCATTGCCCTCCGGCGTCGCCTCGGGGTCGGAGACGTCGCTCGCGTCGTAGCGAAGGAACGGCTGGATCACCTTTGCCCGGCTGAAGGTCGCGCCGCAGTCGGTCGACTTCGTGATGTCGACGGCATCCCTCTGCCCGTTCTTTCGTTCAGATTGGCGGAACGTGACGTAGACGTGGCCGTTCGCCGTCACCGAGATATCCGGGAACTGGACGTCCTGCTGGACCTGCGAGACGCTCTTCGGCTTCGACCACGTCGTTCCATGGTCGGTCGAGCGCGAGATGTAGATGTTGTTCGTCCCGTTGCCGGTGAAACGCGACCACGCGAAGTAGACGTTGCCGTCGCACCTTCCGCCGGTCCTGTCGACCTCGATCGCCGTCTTGTCGTTGAAGACGCCGAGGAGGTTCGGAGCGGACGAGCCGCGGTTCACGATCTCGCTGCGCACGAAGCGCTTGCCGTCGTTGGCCGTCGCGCCGCCAGGTCCGTTCGGGTTGTCGAAGACAGCGACGAAGACGTCTCCGAAGGTCTTCTTGGTCCCAGCCGGGTCGTCCGAGGATTCCGACCCCATGAACACCCGCCCGTGAGTGTCCCAGGCGATGACCGGGTCGCCGGCACTCGCGGTCCGGATGTGGGCCTTGGCAGCGTACGGTGACGTGTCGCCCGGGTAGCCGGGCACGAGGGAGCTCACGAAGTCGGTTCCACCGTTCTCGCTTCGGTAGTAGCCGAGCCAGATCGGGCCGACCGGCGACGGCGTCGCGCTTCCGGGCGGCTGATACACGCCGCAGTAGTCATTGGAGCTGCCGATCAGGACGTTCGGGTCACGCGGATCCATCTCGACCGCGGGCTCGTTCTGACGACCACGCGACACGCCGCATTCGTCCAGGACGTCGTCGGTGTACGGGTGGCCGGTCGCGAGCGTGTACGCACTCGTGTAGCCGTGACCGACGTCGTTGCTGAGCCGCACGTCGCCGGCCGCCAACGACCCGCCGACCAGGCTCATGGACGCGATGAAGCCGAGTGCGATGCTCGACGCGCGCCGAACGGATGGGGAGATCACCGTTCGCTCCTCCTGTTGTTCCAACCGGCGGAGGCACCGACGGCGCTCGAACCGGTCGTCGGGGGTGGCCGCCGCCTGCGGACGACTTGACGCTCTTTGGCCGTCTGGGTAGGCGAAGCGTTCAGGCGAGGAGTCTAGACCCGCGTCGACGTATGTGCTGTTACGGGAACATCGCAAAACCTGCGGTCGGTGCGTGGCCGCACCAGCCCTTGGGGCGCGTTCGACGGCCCGTCAGATCACGCAGTCAGCGCGACACCATCAAGCCGACCCGCGAGCTCCACGAGCCAGCCGGCGATCGCGTCGCCGTGAGCCTCGACCTCGTCCGGGCCGACGCCGGTCAGTGCCCGTTCCCACGACAGCGACCGCCCGATGCACCCGAGCGCCTGCGCGAGGCCCGCGACCACCCCAAGCTCCGTCGGCGGCAGGACATCCGTCCAGGCGTCGGTGTAGACGTCGCGCAGACGCGCGAACACGGGATCCGAGAGCTCGCGGCCGGTGTGGTGCGCGATCGAGTTGAACGTCGTCGTCAGCGTCCCGAACGGATGCGCGACGACCGCGTCGCCCCAGTCGAAGATGCGGTCGCCGTCCGGCCCGACCAGGATGTTGCCGCCATGGAGATCGTCGTGCTGGACCGAGGCGGCCACACCGGACGCCGCGAGTCGGCCCGCGGCGGCGTGGAGGTCCGGCATCGTCAGCACGAGGCGTTCCCGCGCGATCACGGCGTCATCACGTTCCTCCGGGATGATCCGCGCCCACGCGACGTCGTCATCGAGCAGACGCTCGAGCTCCGCGATGAGTCGATCGGGCCGGCGGTCCGGGACGCCGGCAGCCAGCATCGACTCGACCGAGTCCCTCGCCTCGAGCGCTCGCTGGACCGCGGCGTACTCCCGAAGGATCCGCTCCCAGGCGTCCATGTCGTGGTCGCCCGTGCCATCCGGCCGCGTCGCGCGAAGCGTCGCGCCGCCGTCCTCGAACAGGATCCACGGCCGATCCGGGTGCCGAGCGAGCGGCAGCAGCACGTTCCGTGCCCCGGCAGCCCGGAAGACGTCGAGCAACGGCCCTTCGTGTGCGGACCCCGGTCCGCTTGCCTTGAACCAGACCGGCCCGGCGTCGGTCGGGATCCGGATCGCCGTGGACCACGGCCGGACGTGCGCCTGTTCCGCCGGCCCCGTCACAGCCCGGCCATGCCGACCAAGCTCCGCCTCCGCCCAGGCGAGCGCACCGTGTCGCCACTCCGGATCGAGCCATGTCCGCGTGCCGGTCGGGACCGCGGTGCGGTGCTGGGTCACCGGGTCTTGCCGCCTCCGAAGAGCGTCCCGAATACGCCACGGATGATGTCCTGCCCGAGCCGTGAGCTGACGACCTTGCCACCGGTTCGGAGGGCCGTGTCGATCGTCTTCTCATGGGCTCGCGTCGCGTCGCGCTGCGCCTTCTCCTGTGCCTTGCGCTCCCGTTCGGCGGCCTTCTGGGCGGCGGCCAGCTCCTTGGCCTGCCGGGCGATCTCGCGCTGCTGCTGAGCTGGCGTCATGGTGTTCATGCCGGTCGCGGTCGTCGGATCGACACCGGCCCGCATCGCGGCGTCTCCGGCGGCTGCGGCAGAGGCCGCTTTGGCGGCCGCGATGCGCGCTGTGATCCGCTCGTAGGCGCTGTCGCGGTCGACGGTCGCGCCGTACTTCGCCGCGAACGGGCTCGTCGCGATACGGCCCTGGAACTGGACGGCGTCGAGCGGCGCCATCAACGAATCGGGCGCGAGGAGGCGCGTCGGGGCGACCGCCGTCGGAACGCCGCGCGGCGACAGGACGGTCACCAGCGCCTCGCCCGTCCCGAGCGAGGTGATCGTCTTCTCGATGTCGAAGAAGTCGGTCATCGGGAACGTGCGTGCGGTCTTCCGCAACGCGTCGGCGTCATCGGGCGTGAAGACGCGCAGCGCGTGCTGGACGCGATTGCCGAGCTGCGCGAGCACCGACGCGGGCACGTCGGTCGGGACCTGCGTCACGAAATAGACGCCGACGCCCTTCGAGCGGATGAGCCGCGCCGTTCGCTCGATCTGCTCGAGCAGCGCGTCGGACGCATCGTCGAACAGCAGGTGCGCCTCGTCGAAGAAGAAACACAGCTTCGGCTTGGGGAGGTCGCCGACCTCGGGCAGCGACTCGTACAGCTGGGCCAGCATCCACAGCATGAACGTCGAGAACAGCCGTGGCTTGTCCATGACGTCGGACAGCTCGAGGACGCTGACGATCCCCTCGCCCTCCGGGGAGGTCCGGAGCAGGTCGTCGACGTCGAATTCGGGCTCGCCGAAGAAGGTGTCCGAGCCTTCCTGTTCGAGGACGACGATCGAGCGCAGGAGCACGCCGACCGATGCGCTCGACATCCCGCCGTAGTCGTCCAGGATGGGCTTCCCCTCGTCTGACGAGAGGAACTTCAGCGTCGCCGTCAGGTCCTTGAGATCGAGCAGCGGCAGGTCGTTGTCGTCGCAGTACTTGAAGACGAGCGCCAGGATCGACGTCTGCGTCTCATTCAGGTCCAGGACCTTGCCGAGCAGGAGCGGTCCGAACGAATGGACCGTCGCGCGGACCTGCGCGCCGAGCTTGCCCGACAGCGACAGGAACTCCGCCGGATGCCCGGACGGCACGAAGGTCCAGTCCAGCGAGGTGACCCGCTCGACGAGCTTCGGGTTCGTCGCGTCGCCGGGTGCGGCGATGCCCGTGACGTCGCCCTTGATGTCCGACACGAAGACCGGCACGCCGGCCTTCGAGAGCTGTCCCGCGAGGAGCTGGAGGGTCTTCGTCTTGCCGGTGCCCGTGGCGCCGGCGATCAGCCCGTGCCGGTTGAGCATCGACAGCGCGATCTGGACGCGCGCGTCGTTCGCGAGCTCATCACCGAGCATCGGGCTGCCGAGGACGAGGCCGGGTTCGGTCAGCGCGTAGGCCGTCGCCATGGCGTCGTGGAACGCCTTGTCCATGGTCCCTCCGAGCTCGTCTTTCGCGTGTCGCCGGGCGGTCGGCAAGCGTATCATCGGCCCCCGAGCCAGCGAGCTCACCACGACAAGGAGGACGGGCATGAAGATCGCAGAGATCGAGGGGATCGGCGACGTGCAGGCCGGCAAACTGGCCACGGCCGGGGTCACGACGACCGACGAGCTGCTCCAGTGGGGCGCCAACGCTGCCGGTCGGAAGTCGCTCGAGGACACGACGGGCATCAGCGGCAAGCTCATCCTGGAATGGGTCAACCACGTCGACCTGATGCGCATCACCGGCGTCGGATCCGAGTATTCGGATCTGCTCGAGGCGGCCGGGGTCGACTCCCCGTCCGAGCTGGCCCAGCGCAACGCGGCGAACCTGGCCACCACGTTCCAGGAGGTCGTCGCGGCCCGGCCCGGCATCGTCCGGCGGATCCCGAGCGAATCAGAGGTCACCGGCTGGATCGCCGAGTCGAAGGACCTGCCGAAGGTCGTCGAGCACTGAGTCGCCGACGATGGGTGGGTTCAACGCTTTTCTGACCAAGTCCAACGCGCTCGCGCTGGCCATCGGCGTCATCATCGGCGTCTCGCTCGGCGCCCTCGTCAACACCTTGGTGAGCGCGGTCATCATGCCGCCGATCGGGTGGGCGTTGTCAGGCATCGACTTCGCGTCGATGAAGACGGTCCTGGGGACCAACGCGAAGGGTGAGGAGGTCTCCATCGGCTGGGGCCTCTTCATCAACGCGCTCATCACGTTCGTCGTCGTGATGCTCGTCGTCTACGTCATCGCCAAGACCTTGGTCAAGGAGGCTCCGCCGCCGGGGCCAACCGCGGAAGAGGTGCTCCTGACCGAGATCCGCGACGAGCTGCGCAACCGTCCCGCCTGAGTCGTCTCGGGTCAGGTGGCCGCTGCGGTCGGGTAGGAGCCGAGAACGCGGCACTTCGTCGTGACCGCGTCGAGCTGACGCAGCGCGGCGGCCATCTCCTCATCCGCGCTGTCACCGTCGAGGTCGACCCAGAAGACGTACTCCCAGGCACGCTCCCGGCTGGGGCGCGACTCGAGCTTGTCCATGTTCAGCGCGTGCTCCGCGAAGACGCGGAGGACGGCAAGCAGCGTGCCGGGCTCGTTGCGGACGGCCACGACGAGCGTCGTCCGGTGTCCTGTGTCCGCGGCGGCAAGGCGGAGGGGTGCCGCGTCGGGTCGGGTCAGCACGAGGAACCGCGTCCGATTGCCGGGCAGGTCGCCGATCTCGTCGGCGAGGACCTCGAGGCCGAAGAGGGCGGCCGCCCGGGGTGAGAGGACCGCGGCGGCGCCTCGCTCGTCACGCTCGGCGATGGCCTTTCCGGCACCGGCCGTGTTGTAGGTCGTCAGCAGCTGCCACGGCCGGCGACGCAGGAACGCTTCTGCCTGGCCGAGCGCCTGGATATGCGAGTAGACGCGCTCGATGTCGTCGATGCGCTGGCCGGGTAACGCCGCCAGACACAGGCTGACGGGCACGACCACCTCGCCGCGGATGACGAGATCGAACTCGAGGAGGAGGTCGTAGTTCTCGCGGACCGTGCCGTTGATGACGTTTTCGATCGGCACGACGCCCGCGCTCGCCTCGCCGCTCGCAACGGCGTCGAACACCTCGCGGAAGCTGCCGAGCGACGCCCGGTCGACGTCCCCGAACGCCGCGAGGACCGCATCTTCCGCGAACGCGCCTGGCTCGCCGGCATACGCGATGGGCACAGGCTCGCCGCTAGCTGGCACTCGATGGCGTCGGGTGTGCGTTGCAGATCGCGTTGTACGTGAGGACGACCTGGGCGATAACGCCCTTGACGGCCGGCTCCACCGCGGCTTCGGCATCGGCGGGCGTCGGGTTCGCTGGCAACCCGGCGACGGCCGCATCGAGCTGGGCCTGCGCCGTCTGAAGCGTGTCGAGCTGGGCGCCGACGAACGGACCCGCGACGGCCTTCAACGCGACGAGGTCAGCCTTGGCCTGCGTCGCAGCCTTCTTGTAGTCGTCGACCGACGATGTCGGCGTCAACGCCTCGACTGCCGCAAGCGACTTGCCGTACGCGTCGAGCGCGGGGCAGAAGACGGCAGTCGGGTCGCCCGACGTGGAGCCCGTCGCACCGGCCGACGCGCACGCTGCGAGAGAGAGGACCGCGACGGCGGCGAGCAGGATCGTGGCGAGTCGTCTCATGTCAGCGATGACCTCCGAACGGCGGGAACGCACCATACGCTAACCGTCGTGTCGTCCGATGCGCGGACAGACCGGCCGACGCGGCCTCGTCGCCTGCCGCACTCGGCCTACCGCTCGAACCAGGCCGTCGTGTCCTGCGGAACCTTCGCTTCATCGATGTCCGCGCGTTGTTCCCGCGCTGCTCCGGCGGACACCGCAGCCCCCCGCCGGTTGCCGGCGGCCTCGGTCGCGCCCGACCAGTGCTCCTCGGCGAGCAGCAGGTTGATGGCGGCGATGTACGCCTCGATCGAGGCCGCGATGATGTTCGGTCCGCGCGCCTCGCCGGCGTACTCGCCGCTGCCTCGCTCACCACCCACGTCGGGCGGCGCGATCCTGACGGTCACGGCACCGACGGTGTCCGTCCCCTCCCCGAGCGCATGGATGTCGTACGCGAGCAGCCGGGGGTGACCGGTGAGGACGCCGACGAGCGCCTCATCGACCGCGCGATAGAGCGCATCGATCGCGCCGATCCCCTCAGCCGATGCCTGCCAGACGTGATCGCCCGAGGAGATGACGACCGCGCCGCGACTCCGGGCATTGCTTCCCGATGATGCGGTCCAGCGCGAGAGCTCCAGAGCGTCGTCGAGATCGGTCATCGGGTCACCTCCGTGGGGTCGCGGTCGCGCTGCGGGTCGGTGGCGTCGCGGCCGCGCCGGGGCCACCGGCGGCGGCCACGCTCGTGGTCGTGAACTGGCGCTCGTCGCGGCGTCGGAGCTCTGAGCCGGACTTCCAGATGGCGTATTCGAGCGAATCGGCGAGCGCTGACGCAGACGCAGCGATGATGTTGGTGTCGCTGCCCATCGTCGACCAGGTCCGCGCGCCATCCATCGAATCGATGATGACCCTGGTCCGCGCCGCGGTCGCCGCCCCGCCGTCGAGGATCCGCACCTTGTAGTCCACGAGGTGGACCTCGTCGAGGCCCGGATAGAACGCGGACAGGGCCTTGCGCAGCGCGGCATCGAGCGCGTTGACCGGGCCGTTGCCATCGGCGGCGGTATGAAGCGTCTCGCCCTCCACCTCGACCTTGACCGTCGCCTCGGCCAGCAGCTCGCGACCATCGCGCTGCTCGATGAGGCAGGTGTAGTCGGCGATCCGGAACGGCGCCGCGTAATCCGCTGCATGCCGCCGGATGAGCAGCTCGAAGCTCGCCTCGGCGCCCTCGAACGCGAGCCCGTCGGCCTCGAGCTCCTTGATCAGGTTCGACAACTCACGAGGGTCGACGACACCGTCGAGCTCGAGCCCGAGCTGCCGGGCACGGATCGAGGTGTTGGCACGGCCTCCGAGCTCGGACACGACCAGCCGCCCGGCGTTGCCGACCGCCGCCGGATCGATGTGCTGGTAGCTCCGCTCGACCTTCGCCACGGCAGCCCCGTGGACGCCGCCCTTGTGGGCGAAGGCCGATCGCCCGACATACGGCTGGTAGTCATTCGGCGTCTGATTGGCGATCTCCGCGACCGAGCGCGATAGGTCGGTCAGTCCGGCGAGGTCGCCGCCACCCGCGGGCACGAGCGCGTGTGGCGTCTTGAGCGCGAGGTTGGCGAGGATGCTGACCATGTTCGCGTTGCCCGCCCGCTCGCCGTAGCCGTTGATCGTCGCCTGGACGTGCCGGACACCGACCGCGACAGCGGCCATCGAGTTCGCGACGGCGAGCTCCGCGTCGTTGTGGGTATGGATGCCCCAGGTGACCGCCGGCGCGTCCGGATCACCGGCCAGCGCGTCGCGGACGTCGACGACGATCGCCGTCAGCTCATCGGTCAGCGTCCCGCCGTTCGTGTCGCACAGGACGAGCGTCCGGGCGCCTGCCTGGCGGGCGGCGCGCAGTGTCGCGAGTGCGTAGTCGCGGTCGTCGCGATAGCCGTCGAAGAAATGCTCGGCGTCGTAGATCGCCTCGCGCCCGCGGTCGACGACGAAGCCGATCGAGTCGGCGATCATGTCGAGGTTCTCGGCCGGGCTGGCCCCGAGCACCTCGATGACGTGGAGCAGCCAGCTCTTCCCGAAGATCGTCACGACGGGCGTCTCGGCCGCCACGAGCTCCCGGAGGTTCGGGTCCTCGGTCGGGGTGTTCGAGCGGTGCCGCGTCATCCCGAACGCCGCGAGCCGCGCGCCTTCCCAGCGCATGGACCGTGCCGCCGCGAAGAACTCGATGTCCTTGGGGTTGGAGCCGGGCCAGCCGCCCTCGATGTAGGGCATGCCGAACTCGTCGAGCATCCGCGCCACCCGGAGCTTGTCGGCGAGCGACAGCGTGATGTTCTCGCCCTGCGTCCCGTCGCGAAGCGTCGTGTCGTAGAGGATGACCGGCGCGTCGCTCATGCCGGGACCCCCGCCTCGAGAGCGTCGATGACGGCGGTCGCAAACCCGGTGGTGCCGACGACCACGAGGAGATCGTAAGTTTGTGGTGTTTGGTAATTGTGT
>JBJMNA010000164.1:0-3360 GCA_045804485.1 Chloroflexota bacterium | reverse complement strand
GGCGATCGCCCAGGTGGTCGCCGCGCGGATGAGTGTTCGGGCGGCCCGCGCGGCGGCACAACCGGTCCTGACGATCTCCTGAGGCGCCGCGGCGCCGTAGACTGGAGGCACCGCCGGGGGGATCGCGGAGGAGCCCGACTCGTGCCGTGTCCGTCATGCGGCGCCACGAACACACCCCGTGCCCGCTACTGCGACCAGTGCGGCGCACGACTCGAGGCGCGCGCGAAGGGGCAGCGCTCGAGTGGGGAGCGCCCGGGACGCAACGGGTCGGCAGAGGTCGGTGACCGGCGGGTCGTGACCGCGCTGTTCGCGGATCTCGTGGACTACGTCCGGATGATCGCGGAACACGATCCCGAGGTGGTCCGCGCGCGGGTCGGTGCGGCATTGCGCTCGATGGCCGACACCATCGAGCGGCTCGAAGGGACGCGCGAGAAGTTCATCGGCGATGCCGTCTTCGCCGTCTTCGGGTGGCCGCGCGCGCACGACGACGATCCTGTCCGCGCTGCTCTTGCTGCGCTCGCGATCCGCGCCGCGCTTCGGGAACCCGTGGACGGCGGCGAGCCGCTCGAGGTGCGCATCGGGATCGCGACCGGCGAGGTCGTCGCCGCCGCCCGCGACGACGGGACGGGCGATCTCGCCGTCACCGGCGAGGCGATCACGACAGCGGCCCGGATCCAGTCGCTGGCGCGACCGGGCGAGATCCTCCTCGACGAGGCGACCGTCCGTGGCGGCCGCGACCGTCTGGAGGTTGACGACCGCGGATCCGTCGTGCTCCGCGGCCAGTCGTCCGTCGTCCACCTGTACGCGCTCACCGGCGAGCTCGGGCTCGCGTGGCCGCACGGCGTCGGGCCGAATGCCGCATCACCGCTTCTCGGACGCGACACTGAGATCGCCCGCATCCGGAAGATCCTGCGGCGGGTGAAGCGCACGCGGCGCGGCGCGATCGTCCTGATCACCGGCGACGCGGGGATGGGCAAGTCCCGACTCACCGCCGAAGTCGAGCGGGATGCGCGGGGCCTCGGTTTCGCCTGGACATGGACGGAGAGCGTCTCGTACGGACGCGGCGAGCCGTACCGGTTCGCGCGCTCCTTCGCCCAGGCTGTCGCCGATGAGCACGGCATCGATTCGGGCAGCTTCGCGCGGTCGCTGCTCTTCGGCCAGGACGCGGATCCGGAGACCGTTCGGCGGCTCGGCGGCGGCGTTGCCGCTATCGCCCGGGCAGCGGCGTTCACCGGCTGGGAGGCGGAGGCATCGGATGTGCCGGCGGATCCGGCGGAGACAGCAGCGGTCCTCGGCGAGGTCGGCTCGACCTATCTCGATCGTCTGCTCTCGGTGGACGGGCCGCGCGTGATCGTCCTCGACGACGTGCACTGGATCGACACCTCGAGCGTCGGATTCCTCGAGCTCCTGGTTCCGATGGCCGCCGAACGCCCGTTGGTCGTCATCGCGACGATGCGCCCGGGGACACCGCCCTCATGGGCCGGCATGGCCCACGTCGAACGGATCGACTTGACCGGTCTCGACGCCCCGCAGACGGCGCGGCTGGCGACGATCGTCGCGCGGGCAGCCCTCGGGGCCGACGAGGCGCGCCAGATCCACGAGCGGACGCAGGGAAACCCCCTGTTCGTCAGCGAGACGGTTCGCGCTTCGATCGAGGACGGCACGCTCGAACTGCGTGACGGCCGGATGACGCTGGTCACGTCGCGAGCACCGCAGCTTCCGCTGACGCTCCGTGCCGTGCTCGGCGCGCGCATCGACGGGCTCGACGCGGCCGCCCGCGACGTCCTCGGCGTCGCGTCGGTCATCGGGATCGGGTTCCGCGACGCCGACATCGAAGACCTGCTCGAGCATCCCATCCCGACGGGAACGCTGGACAGGCTCGTCGACGCGGCGCTGATCCTGCCGGCCGCCGACGGCACCTGGCGGTTCAGCCACCCGCTTGTCCACGACGCCGCGTATGCCGGTCTCCTGGCGTCACGCCGGCGGCGACTCCATGCCCGGCTCGCGGACAAGATCGAGGCTGGCGCGCGCCCGGTGTCGATACCCGCCTTGGCCGTCCACCGGGCGGCGTCCGGTGATGCGGAACGTGCGATCCCGCTGCTGGTGGAGGCGGCTTCAGCGGCGCTCGCGACCGGTGCGGCAGCGGAAGCCGCCGCGTTCTGGCGAACGGCGGCCGAGCTGACAACGGTCCCCGCGGACGCGGCCCGTTTCCGGCGGGCGTCGGCCGCAGCCGCGGCCGCTGCGGCATCACGCTGACCGGCACGCCGGTTCAGGGAGCGAGGACGGCTGCGCCTCCTCGACTGCCCGTGAGCGCGACGGACAGTCCGGCGGAGGCCGGACGGATCCATGGGCCGGCCGCGTCGCAGAGTGCGGCGATCTCGTCGGTCCGGTCGGGGTCGAAATGGACGATGAGCGCTGACTTCGCGCCGGCCTGGCGGGCGAGATCGATCGCCTCGTCGGGTGTGAGGTGGCCGCGCACGGCATCGTCGTCCGCGGTCGAGCGAAGGGCCGCCTCGACGAGCAGAAGGTCGGCCTCGCGCGCGAACTCGACGGCCGTGGCGGTCGGCCCCGTGTCACCGAGGTAGACGAGGCGCTGACCGTCCGGTGTCTCGATGGCCATCGCCCACGCTGGGACGTAGTGCTGGCTGCGCCCCACCTGGACGGTCAGCGGCCCGAACTCGAGCGGAACGTCCTCGCTGTATTCGGCGATGTCGAAGGCGGTATCGAAGAACCCCGGTCGCTCCGAGATCGCGACGGTGAGCGCGGTGACCTTGTCGCGCCCGCCCGGTGGCAGGTAGACGGGCAGACGTCGCGGCGCGACCGCGCCCCACGGATAGAGGTAGCGGATCGCCGCAAGGTCGATGTAGTGGTCGGCGTGCATGTGCCCGACGAGGACGCCGGCGAGCTCGCGCGGGTCGATCTCGCGTGCCAGGCGGCTCGCGATCCCCTGGCCGGCGTCGAGAAGGATCGACGTCGTGTCCCAGGTCACGAGGTAGCCGGATGCGGGAGACGCCGGGTGGGGGACGGCGGTGCTGCAGCCGAGCACGGTCAACCGCAGTCGGGTCTGGGGGTCCTCGGTCATCGCCCGAGATGGTAGGGGCTCTCGCCGGGCCACGTGCGACTGCGGGGTGACGGCGGATCTGTCGGCGCACGGACACAGCGTGCGCGGACGCACCATCGATCGTACGGCTGGACGGGGGCGCTAGGATGCCGCCCATGCTGGCCGGTCGTCCACTCGTCGCCTCGCTGATGCGGATCCCGTTCTTCGCGGGGCTCGACGCGAGCGCGCTCGAACGTGTCGCAGCGGGCACGCGAACGAGACGGTTCCGACGCGCCGAGGTGATCTTTCACGCCGGGGAT
>JBJMNA010000163.1:0-7461 GCA_045804485.1 Chloroflexota bacterium | reverse complement strand
TCGGGACCGAGCATCAGTCGGACCGCGCGACCACCGAGGGCGGCGATCGCCTCGCCGAGCTCGTCGGACCGCCGGCCGTCGTAGACGGTGACAGCCGCACCCGCGTCGACGAAGAACCGGCTCAGGGCGATGCCGCTCCGGGCAAGTCCGAGGACGGTCACCGGCCGGTCACGGAGCGCGCCGGCTCGGACGGCGTCGAGCGTCAGCGCGTCGAGGTCGAGCAAGTCGGGCGTCGTCATCGTCATCACTACAGGCGGTGGATCGAGGCGAGGAAGAGGGTCACGCCGAGCAACGCTGCGAGGATCCCCACGATCCAGAAACGGATGGTGATCTTCTCCTCGTCCCAGCCGCCGAGCTCGAAGTGGTGGTGGATCGGGCTCATCCGGAACAGTCGCTGGCCGCCCGTCATCCTGAAGTACGCCACCTGGAGGATCACCGACATCGTCTCGATGACGAAGATGATCCCGATCAGCGGCAGGACGAGGATCTGGCCCGTGATGAGCGCGGTCACGGCCAGCGTCGCGCCCAGCGACAGCGCCCCCGAATCCCCGATGAAGATCTGCGCCGGGTGGACGTTGAACCAGAGGAACCCGAGCAGCGCGCCGATGATCAGCGCGCACAGGAGCGCAAGGTTGGGCTGGGCGATCGGCGCGTTGAGCAGCGCGATCAGCATGTAGGCGACGAACGCGATCGCGAGCGTCCCGCCCGACAGGCCATCGAGGCCGTCGGTGATGTTCACCCCGTTCGCGGCGGCGACGATGGCAAGCGCGGCGAACCCGACGTAGATGCGCGGATCGATCGAGACGGGGCCGACGAACGGCACCGCGATCTGGTCGATCTGATAGGTCTGCTGGATCTGCCAGGCTGCGACGAACGCGACGACCGTCAGCCAGATCAGCTTCTGCCGAGCGCGGATGCCCTCACCGGTGCGGGCGTTGAGGTAGTCGTCGAAGGCACCGAGCGCGCCGACGCCGGCGAGAGCCGCCAGCGGGGCGAACGTGGACGCGTCCGGCCCGGAGCGAAGGAAGAAATAGATGCCGATGACGACGCCGACGATCAGCAGCCCGCCCATCGTCGGCGTGCCTTCCTTCTGATAGTGGCTCTCGGGCCCGTCCTGGCGGATGCGCTTGCCGAATCCGAGCACGTGGAGCACGCGGATGTAGGGGTTCATCAGGATGACCATGAGAGCGAATGCGAGGAGGAGACCCTGGATGAGCTCGACTTGGGCGAAATCGCTCGTCATCGCCGCGGCCGGCCACCGAGCTCGCGACGAAGCCCGTCGACGACCGTGTCGAGGCCGATCCCGCGCGACGCCTTCACCAGCACGACATCGCCGTCGCGGAGGCGTGGCGTGAGGGCGCCCAGCGCGGCCTCCGCGTCGCGGACGCGGACGATCGCGGAGCGATCGAGCCCTGCCGCCTCGGCGCCGTCGGCGATCCCCGCGGCACCGGGCCCGACGACCATCAGCCAGTCGAGCGTCCGGCCCGCCCTCTCGCCGACCTCGCGATGGCCGTCCTCGCTCGCGTCACCGAGCTCGAGCATCTCGCCGAGCACCGCACCGCGGCGACCGGGCAGCCCCTCGAGGAGATCGAGCGCCGCGGTGACCGACCCTGGCGATGCGTTGTAGCTGTCGTCGACGACCGTCACGCCGCCGAGACGGACGACCGCGACCCGGTGTGGCGCCGACCAGCCATCGGCAAGGCCCCCGGCGATGTCGTCGAGCGACATCCCCGCCGCGAGCCCGACGGCCGCGGCGGCAAGCCCGTTGTGGACAGACAGACGGCCGAGCGCCGGGATCGTCACCGTCCGGTTACCGCCCGCGGTCCGCAGCTTGAACCGCATGCCGTCGATCCCGAGGGACTCGACGGACTCGGCGCGGACGTCGGCATCGGGTGCGAACCCGTAGCTCACCGCACGTGCCGTCGTCCGGGCGCCCATCTTCCGGACGATCGGGTCGTCGGCGTTGAGGATCGCCACGCCGTCCGGCGGAAGCGCCTCGAGGAGCTCGCCCTTGGCCTGTTCGATCGCGGCGAGGGACCCGATGCGCGAGAGGTGCACTGCCTGGACGGCGGTGACGATGCCGATGCGCGGCCGGGCGATCCGGGCGAGGTCCGCGATCTCCCCGCCCACGTACATCCCCATCTCGAAGACCGCCGCCTCGTGCTCGGGCCTGAGGCGCAGCACGGTCAGCGGCAGTCCGACCTCGTTGTTCTGATTGCCCTCGTTGCGCAGCGTCCGAAACCGATGGCCGAGGACAGCGGCCACGGCCTCCTTCGTCGACGTCTTGGCGATGCTCCCGGTGACACCGACCACGAGCGGATCGAACAGCGCGCGCCAGCCCGTGGCGAGCGCGGCGAGGGCCGCCAGCGGGTCCGCGACGCGGACGGCCGTGACGTCGCCGAGCGCGGCCGGGTCGGCGATCGGGCGGGTGACGACGATGGCGGCCGCTCCCCGGGCGATCGCGTCGGAGATGTATGCGTGCCCGTCGGTCCGCTCGCCCGGCAATGCGACGAAGACCTGACCGGGTTCCACGAGCCGCGAATCGACCGCCGCGCCACGGATCGGCCTGTCCGACGCGGCGAGAAGGCGACCGCCCGTCCACCGGACGAGATCCCCTGCCGTGAGCGACGGTGCCGACGCCGAGGCCGTGGGGTCGGATGGGGCCCGGGGCGACGGGTCGACGTCGGTCACGGCGCCCAGTGTCCCATAGCCGGACGTCACCGGGCCGACGGCCGGCTCAGCGTGACGGGACGGGCGCGGAGGAGGTCGGGGGTCGTGATCCCGTCCGTCGCGATCCGTCGGAACAGCTCGAACGACATCACGGGCATCTCGATGTGACCGACGTGCAGGATCGTCGGGGTGCCCTCCTCGATCTGGATCGCGACGACGAGGTCGGGCTTGCTCGTCTCGCGTCCGATCCAGCCGACGAACGAGTAGTTGAAGAGATTGCGCTTCCAGGCGCCGCGGCCGTGGTTCAACTTCGGGTCCCAGATCTGCGCGGTCCCGGTCTTGCCACCGACGTCGTATCCCGGGACGAGCGTCCGGTCGCGGTAGAACGGGACCTCGGTGATGACGTGCTTCATCATCCCGACCAGCGTGTCGGACACCGACCGATCGACGACGGCCTGCGCCCGTGGCGCGTTCAATGTGTCGCGCTCGCCGACCGTCTTCACGACATGCGGCTTCACGAGCGTCCCGCCGTTGGCGAGTGCTGCGTACGCCGTCGCCAGCTGGATCGGGGTGACCGCGACGCCCTGCCCGAATGCACCGTTGGCGAGGTCGATCTCGCGCCAGTCGGTGATGCCCGGATCCCGGACGAGCCCGCCGACCTCGCCAGCGACGTCCATCCCCGTCGGCTTCCCATACCCGAGCCGCATCCACATGTCATAGAGGATCGCCGAGGATTCCTTGGTGGTCGGCGCGAGGCCGAGCGCGACCTTGGCGGCGACGACGTTCCGCGAATAGGCGACGCCGTCCTCGAACTTCATCCAGCCCATCCCCTTGCGATCGGCGTCGTCGATCTTGCTCCGGCCCTTGTCTAGGCGGAGCGTGCCCGTGTCCTTGATGCGCGTGGATGGCGTGACCGTGCCTTTGGTCAGGGCGGCCGCGGCGGTCATCATCTTGAACACCGATCCGGGCTCGTAGACCGCCGACACGATCGGGTCGATGAACCGCGACGGTGCCGTCGCCGCGATCGCCTTGTAGTCGTTCGCGTCATACGACGGATACGTGGCCTCCGCGTAGACCTCGCCGGTGTACGGGTCCATCACCACGGCTGAGACGCGCTTCGCACGGTCGGCGACCCACGCGGCGAGGAGCTCCTGTTCGATCTTCAGCTGCAGACCCGCATCGATCGTCAGCGTCAGGTCCGTGCCGGGGGTACCGGGCTGCGTGACGGTCGCGTCGTCGAGCACGGCCAACCCGCTGGCGTCACGCTCAGCGACGACGACCCGCGGCTCTCCACCGAGCTCTGCCTGGTATTGCTGCTCGACGCCGTACTGCCCGCCGCCCTCCCGGTTCACGAAGCCGAGGAGGTGCGCCGCGAGGCTGGAGTGGGGCCCGCCGCCCGCCTGCGGGTAGACCCGCTCGGGCTCCGGCTCCAGCGACAGGCCGGCGACCGCCCGATCCGAGATCGCGGTCCTGATCCGGTCGGCGACGGCCCGCTCCAGCCCGTGGCGCAGGATCAGGTACTTGGAATTCGTGTTGAGCTTGTCGCGCAGCGCGGTCGCCTCGTCTGGCCCGAGCCCGAGGATCGTCGTGAGTGCAGCGACCGTCTGGCGTCGCGTGTCGGGCGTCAGGTCGTCGGGGGCCGCGACGAGTCGCTCGCGCTGGACCGTCGTCGCGAGGACCACTGTGCCCGTCCGGTCGAAGATGTCGCCGCGCCGGCTCGGCGTGTCGATGGTGACCGTCGTCTGCGCCAGCGCCTCGGCGGCGAGCCGCTCGCGGTCGACGACCTGCCAGTAGCCGAGGCGGCCGACGAGCGCCACGGAACCGATGAGGAAGATGACCAGCAGGAGGAGGAGTCTGCGGCGCGAATCCGTACGGCCCAGCATGGTCTCTCGATCGCCTAGTTCGGCTGCAGGACGATGGGTTCGGACAATTGGCCAAGACCCGCGTCGAGGCCCTGCTTGCGGATGGCGGGCTCGCGGCCGAGCCTGTTGAGGTCGGATCTGAGGTCCGTCGCGGTGTCCTCGAGCCGGGACCGCTCGAGCTCCAGGCGCCCGATGTCAAGGCCGGTCGCCGACACGCGGACCTGCTGCGCGAGCGAGAAGAACGCGAGCATGAACGCGACGACGATGGCGCCGAGCACGATGCCAAGGCGATTGGTCCGACGCCCGGCGCGGAACGCGGTGCGGACCCGCCGTCGTTCGAGAGTCGCGCGGACGGACGTCCGAGGGCGGCGCGGGAGCACGATCGTGCGCGGGCGTGCGCCCTCGTAGACGGCCATCGCTCAGTCGCCCAGCGCGAAGCGGATGCGCGGACTGCGCGGGTCGAGGAAGCCCAGCGGATCCGTCTGGCCCGCCGGCCCCCATTGATCGATCTCGAACTCGAAGCCCTCGGCATGCTGGCCGCGGTCGTGCCGCTCGCGCACTTCGTGCTGGCGACGTCCGTAGGACTTGCGACGACTGGACTGGTGACGCTTGCTCATGCGTGGGCTCCTCCTTCCGGTTCAGGCGGTGTCTCGGGGTTCATGCGGCGAGACGCTCGGCCGCCCGCAATCGGGCGCTCCGGGCGCGTGGGTTGACATCGATCTCGGCCGCCGTGGGAGTCAGCGATGGGCGCGTCAGGAGGCGCAGCCGCGGATCGTGGCCGCAGACACACACGGGGACATCCGGCGGGCAGACGCAGCCGCGTCGTTCGGCCTGGAAGAAGCGCTTGACGATCCGATCCTCGAGCGAGTGGTAGGACAGGACGACGAGCCGGCCCCCGGGCCGCAGCAGGTCGAGGGCGGCAGCAAGACCGGCCTGCAACGCCTCGAGCTCCTCGTTGACGGCGATGCGGAGCGCCTGGAAGACCCGTGTCGCGGGGTGCGTCCGACGCCGAAGACGCGGGTTCGGCGGCGCGACTCGCTCGACCAGTGCGGCGAGCTCCTCGGCGGTCGCGACCGGCGCGACGCGGCGGGCATCGACGATCGCCCGTGCGATGCGCGGCGCCTTGGGCTCCTCGCCATAGCGCCGGAAGAGGGCGGTCAGCTCGGCCGTGTCGAGCGAGGCGAGCAGGTCGGAGGCGGGAACGCCCCGCGACGTATCGAAGCGCATGTCGAGTGGGCCGCCGGCCCTGAAGCCGAAGCCACGCTGGCGATCCGCCAATTGATAGCTCGACAGCCCGAGGTCGAACAGACATCCGTCCACGGCACCGAAGCCGGAACCGGGCGCGACCTCGGCGAGCTCGCGGAAGTTCGCCTGGCGCAGCACGAGCCGGTCGCCGTACATCGGCCGGAGACGAGCGTCCACCCGAGCGATCGCCAACGGGTCGGCGTCGAGCCCGAGCAGACGACCATCGGGGTTGGCGGCCTCCAGGATCCGCTCGGCGTGCCCACCGCCGCCCAGGGTGGCGTCGATGTGAAGGCTGCCTGGCGCCGGGGCGAGAATCTCGAGGACCTCCTCCACCAGCACCGGCAGGTGCCCTTCTTCCATCACTCCTCCATCCCGAACGAATCGGATCCCGAGCGGACCCTGGAAGCGCATATGGTCGAGAGCTAGATCCCCAGCCCGGAGAAGGCCGAAGCGAGCTCCCGTGGGTCGTCGAGCGCCTTGCGATAGCGGTCCCATCGATCGGGCGCCCAGATCTCCGCGTGGTCGCGGGATCCGACCAGGACGGCCTCCGTCGCGAGACCGACCGAATCACGCAGGTAAGCCGGCAGCAGGACCCGGCCCTGCTTGTCCATCTCGGCCTCGACGGCGTGCGAGAAGACGAATCGAGCGAACAGGCGCGCCTTCTCGTCTGTGAAGGGCAGCGCCGCGATCTTGGTGGACAACTCGTCCCAGCCGGCTTTGGTGTGGATCGCCAGGCAGTCGTCGAGCCAGCCCGAGATCATCGAGCCTGGGTCGAGCTGGGCACGGAACTTGACAGGGACCGCGATGCGTCCCTTGTCGTCCACCGTGTGCCGGTACTCGCCGGTGAACACCTATCGGGCTTTCCTTGCGTGGCCGGGGCCGGGTGAATGGAGGATCTCCGATTTCCCCACTTCTCACCACTTTGTGCCACTTGACTGCATTCTAGCGCGCAAACGGGCGCCGTCAAGGCGGATTTCGCGTGTTTTCCTGGGATGCCGCTGGCCGGCACGAGGGCCGCGTCGTCGGCGCCGGCCGCTACCTCGTCGGCGGCGGGATCCGGAGTGCGCGCCCGGCCTTCAGCCCGTCACTCGTCCACGGATTCCAGGCCGTGATCGTCGCGAGCGACACGCCGAAGTAGTTGGCGATGCTGTACAGGTTGTCGCCGGACCGGATCCGATAGACGTAGCACTTCGCCGTGTCGGGGCATGGCGTCACCAGCCGCATGCGGCTCGCGGTCGCGCCCGCCGGATAGCCCGACGTCCGAGCCGCCGTCGGGGCCGGCGTCGGTCGGCTGGTTGGTACCGCTGTCGGCGCTGCAGTCGCGCCGGGCGTTGCGGTCGGTGCCGCGGTCGCGCTCGGGATCGGCGTAGGTGTCGGTGTCGTCGCAGTGGCGCTTGGCGTCGCGATCGCGGTGGCGGCGGGAGTCGGCCTCGAGGTCGGAGCCGGCGTCCTGGTGTCGGCCACGACATTGTCGGAGCGCGATCCGGACGGCGAGTCGACCGCGGCGGTGAGGGACAAGCCGCCGTTGGCGACCACGAACCCGACCGACAGGAGGAACGCGACGACGACGACCGCCACGGAGGCTGCGATCGCCCGCGTGACGACGGCCGGCTCCTCGACCCGGTCGAGTCTCGTGACGTCCACCAGCGAGCCCCGGAGGTAGCGCGGGCAGTTGACGTGCCCG
>JBJMNA010000162.1:0-6807 GCA_045804485.1 Chloroflexota bacterium | reverse complement strand
GTCGCGTTCTCGTCGGGGTTCGCGTCGACGTACGCCCAGAATCGCCCGGCCAGGGGATCATCGTTGGCGGCCGCCAGGATGGCCATCAAGGCTGTCGCCTGGGTCGTGTCGGCCACGTCCTTGCCGACGCGCAGCCGCGCTTGTCCGTCGGCCGCTGCCTCTCCGTAACCGTCCGTCAGCGCGGCCTCGATCTTGTGCGCGTGCGCGCCGTCACCGAGCGTCGCGGCACCGATCCCGAGGAGCAGGCGCTCGCGGACGGTGAGGTCCGGGTCGGAGGCTGCCGCACGGATGTCAGGAAGCACGGCCGCCCGGAGGCCGGCGAGACCGGCGAACGCGAACACGCGCCGCTCGCGGGTCTCGGCCGGAGCGTGGGCGATGGTCGTGAGGTACTCCCGGAGCCGGGTTCGATCGAACCGTTCCGGCGCGACGAGGGCGACGAGGACCGACGCCTCGAGGTCGCTGCTTCCGTAGGCGACGAGCGACAGGCCGCCGTCGTCCGCCTGGTAGACGTCGCCGTCGAACGTCGCCGGATCGCCGACATTCGTCGCGGCGAACCGCGACTGCGCAAGCGATCCTGCGACCGTGGCTGCCAGCGCGTTCTCGAGGCGGCCCGACTCGGTGTCGGTCAGACCGAGGAGCAATCCCGCGTATCGACCCACACCCGCGTCGGAGACCGTGACCTCGGTCATGCCGCTGCCGCCTTCGACATGGGTCACTCCATCGATCGCCTGCGAGGTCGTCCGGGTCCGCTCGAGTCGCGACGCGACCACGGTGATGGTCCGTGTCACCCGATCGACGCGGGCGCCGGCACCACTTCCCGTCCGGGCCGTGATGGTGATCTCATGGCGCCCGAGCGAGAGCCGGGGCAGCGGGACACGAACCGTCTTGAACGCGTCGGCGACAAGATCGTCGACCTGCAACCCGAGGCTGTCGGACCGGACCGAGAACGTGACTCGCGTGGAACCGTCGAGCGCGGTCCCGAAGGCCCGCAGACCAAGGTCCGGTCTGTCGGACACCAGGTATTCCGGCGCGAGCGTCGCATCGACGAAGAACGGCAGACCGACCGGGATGGTCGTCGAGCCTTCCCCAGCCGAGAGGTCGGCACCGAGCGCCGACGCGCTGACCAACCAGGAGGTGAGATCGTCGGACAGGTGCATCGTGACGCTCGCGCGCCCATCCGACCCGGTCTCGACGCTCTTGAACAGCAGCGCGTCGCGGAAGTCGTCCCGGCCGCCGCCGGTCGTGTCGCCGCCGCCCTCGTCGTTGACCCCGCGAGGCAACCTGTGCGACCGGTAGATGACCCCGATCCCGGCGTCTGTGGCCGCATACAGGTCGTTGAGCGGGTCGGCCGCCGCGGCCGCGCCGAGGGCGAACAGCTTCGCGTCCACCGCCCGAAGGACGACCGTCGACGCGACCGGATGGCCGGATCGATCGCTGGTTTTGACCGCGATGTGAACATCGCCGCCCGGAGCGTACCGGGCTGCGTCCGTCGACAGCGCGACCGTGAGGGCGCGGTCGGAGACCTTGAAATCGGCCTCGAACGAGGTCGTCGCCGAGTACCGCGAGCCGTTGAAACGGACCGCGTCGATGCGGACGTTGGGCCGCGCGGAGCCATCGAAAGTGCTCCGGAAGCGAGGCGAGTCCTGGACGACGACGTCGCGGAGACCGCGCTGGGCCGTGGTGAACAGGTAGCGGTCCGTGGCCGCCTCGCTCGCGGCAGCCCGGTCGGACATCCGGATATCGATCGTGTCACCGACGCTGAACGTTCCCGAGCTCATCGCGGGGTCGTTCGTCAGCGCGAGGACCGGGCCAGGATCGGCGGATCCCGACTCGTCCGGCTCCTGCGCCCACTCGAACCACCGCGTGACGTGACCATCGGGATCGGTGGCGGTCGCGTGGATCCGATAACCATGCCCGGGCTGTGCCGGGGTCGAAGCCGAGAAGCGACCCTTGTCATCGGTCCGAACGCGGACGGTGTCGACGAGACGGACGGAGTCGCGGTACTCGTAGACCGGGACGACCTTCTTCTCGACGAAGTCGTAGCGAGTGCCGGTCTTCGTGCGTATCGGCGTGATCTCGTCGATGGAAACGGTGACCGTCCGGCCTGGCATCGCCTTGCCGGCCGGATCGAGTGACCACGGATCGGCGCCGCCCGCGACCTCGCGCTCGAGCCGGTCCCGCGCGATCTCGCTCAACGTTCCTCTGACACGCGCGCGGCCGCCGGACGTCGTCGCCGACGCAGCGATCGTCCATTGGCTCGGATAGACGACGATCTCGCGGGACGCGGACGTGATCTCCCCCTCCTCGGTCGTCGCCGGCCGGAGTGTCACTTCCTGGATCTCGGGGGAAGTCGTCCCTCCGTCATCCTGGTCTTTGATGCGCGCCGTCGTCTTGCGCGAGGCGGTCCCGGTGGCGTCCGTCGTGAACGACGCGGACGTGATCCCCTCGCCGCGGAGCGTGATACCCGGCACAGGCGTCCCTTCGTAGAACGTGGCCCGCGCCGTGACGTGGATCTTGTCGCCGACGAGGTAGACATGATGGCCGGTGGTGACGTCGATCCGGTACGCGGGCTTGAGGATCCGGTCGATCTCGAGCGTCGTGCTCGCGATCAGGCGGCCGCCCGTGCGAAGCTGGAGCTCGTACGTCCCGGTCGGGAACAAGTCGAACGAGAGCGAGCCGGTGAACGCGCCGAACGCATTCGGATGCGCAGTCTTCGTGTCGATCGCTGGTCCCGGCTCGCCGGTGTCGCCGTCCGATGCGCTCAGCTCGAGGGTGACCTCGTCGGGGACCTTGCCGCTGTCCCGGTCGCGGATGACGCCCCACGCGTTGACTGTGTCCGTGGACCGATAGACGAGCCGGTCGGTCAGGAGCGTTCGCCAATAGTGAGCACCATCGTCCTGGTCCGTGCGCCAGCCGACATCCTTGCCGTCGAACTCGCTCAACGCGCTCGCTGGGACGATCGCGGCCCGCTCGCCGTCCGTGACGGTCATGAGGGCGAGGCACGGGGAGGCGCATGAGCCGAGTGGCTCTGGCTTGAGGGCGGAGGGTGTCGTCGCGACGAGCGTGCCGTCAGTCCCGGTTCGGCCGAGGCTCGTCGCCGTCGTGCCGACGGACGCGCCCGCGAGCGGACCGTGTGTCGCGAGGTCATTCGCCCAGAGGAGCGTGCTCGTCTCGGAGACGACGAGATAGCTCGCGATGTCCGTCACTTGAAGCATCGCCTCGATCGGCCGCGTCGGCGATGGGAGACGGACGAGGTACCAGCCAGCCGGCAGTCGTTCGGGGAGCTCGGTCCAGAGCACTCCGTCGGAGTCGCGGAGTCGCGCATCCACGGACAGGATCCGAGTGAGACCGCCTGTCGGGACCGGTTCCGTCGCGGAATACATCGTCCAGCGCGGATGCGATCGGATCGCCCGATAGGCGTCCTCGGCCGCCGCGATGCCGTCGATCCGGTAGACCTCGAGCGGAGCATTGGTCGGCGGCGGGGGCGGGTTGTCTTCGTCGCCGGTGTCCTGGAACGCCCACACCGCGATGATCGGCGCGTCGGCGGTCGCCGACTCGAACAGGTCGTCCGAGAACTGGAAGGTCGTCGTCGGTGTCGTCGCGCCAGCGGCGACCGTCTCGAAGCGGTAGGTAAATGCCCCTTCGAGCCGCTCGTCCGTCGCTCCAACCGCGACGCCGGGGGAGACGGTGACGGTGTAGATCGTGGCCGGCGACAACGGCGACGCGGGGACGAACGCGATGGTCCGCCCGTGCTGCTCGAATCGGCCCTTCGTCGGAGGGTCCATCGTGATGTGGCTCTCGGCGTCGACGACGCCGTCCTGGTCGAACTGGACTTCGATCCCCGTGTCGAGCGGGACGCCGGATTCCGTGTCCTCCGGGACGGTGCCGACGACGCGGAGTGGTTGGTGGGACTGGAAGGCCCACGTCCCGACCTCATGCCCATCGCTCGAGGTGAGGCGGAACCGATATGCCGCACCCGGCGCGAGCGGCTCGGATGGGGTGATCGCGACTGTCCCATCGGCTGCGGCCGCGGTCGTGAACGCGATCGGTGGATCCACCTCCAGGCGGCGCGCCGCCTCGATCGCGGAGGTCCCGTCGAGCATCTTCAGGCGGAACCCACTGGCGAGCCCGACGATCCCGCTCGCCCCGTCGTCGGCTGTCACCTCGGCTACCTGTGTCCACGGGGTCGCGGCGAGCCGCGATCCGGGCTGGACCGTCGGTTCCAGCGTCGCGGCGCTACCGGGGACGGCGGTCGGGTTGCCGCCCGGGAACGCGGAGCCGCCGGTCCCGGAGCCGGAAGCGGTGCCCCCGGACTGACCGGCGTGTGCCACGCCCGGGAGCCCTTCCGGCGCGGGTCGCCAGACGAGCATCCCGCCGACCAGCGCGACGACGACGGCAGCGGCCGCGGTCAGCGCGAACGGTCCGCGGTAGCGACTCTGGATCGTGGCGAGACGGCTGCTGGGCATCGCCGGTCGCAGCGTCGGCGCGCTCGTCAGGCCGGGAAGAACAACGGGATCCGACGGCAGCATCGCCACGATGCTTGCCCGGAGCTCGGCGGGCGCATCTGTGCTCGCGAGTGCGGCGATCGCGGCCGCGTCGAGGTCGAGCGCCTCGGCGAAGGCGCGGCAGTCGTCGCAGCCGACCACGTGGGCGAGAAGTAGCCCGTCGTCCTCGGCCGACAGATCGAAATCGAGCGATTGCGCGGCCAGTGCGCGCGCGGCGTCGTGGTCGATCACGATGACGATCCCATCGAGGTCAGCCGCTCGCGCAGGTGGACGCGCGACCGGCACATCATGGTTCGAGTCGCGTTCCCGCTCCGCCCGATCGCTTCGGCGATCTCGATCCCCTTGAAACCGTTCGCGGCCATCACGAGGGCGATCCGCTCGGCTTCGTCGAGCTCGCCGAGGGCGGTCTCGAGATCGCTCCGACGCTCGCTATCGAGATAGGCGGGCTCTGGTCCCGCAGTGATGTCGTCGCCGGCAAGGGCACCGACGTGCCGTCGCGCGACCGTCGCCCGGCGGCCGCCCGACGCGACGAGGTTCGCGATGACGCGGTAGAGCCACGCCCGCACGTTCGTCGGTGTCCGGCCTGCCTCCATCTCGACGATCAGGCGGGTGAACGCCTCCTGTAGGAGATCCTCTGCCATCGCGGGCTCGCCGGTGGTCCGCAGCGCGAAGGAGTAGAGCTCGCGCTGGTGGGCGTCATAGGCCGCCGTGACGAGCGTCGCCGTGCGCGGCCGTGGCATGACGATCGCGGTCGCCGGGACGGCGATGTCATCCATGACGGCCAGCAGCATCTGCACATCGCGTGAGACGCCGGAGACCGGTCCTTGTTTCCCAGGTCGCGACCGCACCCATCGATGCCCCTCATCTTTCGTCGTCGGCCTTGGGCGGCGCGACATACAGCGGACGCCCCGCGAGTATCGCTGTTACGGCCGGACCGGGACATGTCGGGGAATTGACAGTCGCCTTGCGGGGGATCCCGGGCGACGGCGGGCCTCCCGTTGTCCCTCGGGGTACGATTCAGACGTGGCCCGGCCTCGCCGCGAGGCCGGAAGGAGTTGCGATCCTGGCCAGGAGGTGCGGCATGGGAAGCCCGATCATCGTCAACGACGACACTGCGTTCGAACTCGACGACTTGGAACCCGGAGCGACGTTCGTCCTCGGGTCCGAGGGCTGGGAGTCGGTCGACTACGTGGCACCGGGGGACGACTGGGCGGTCCAATCCGACGGCTCGTTCCTGTCGCCCGATGAGCGCACGAGGTCGTGGCCGGAAGCTGGTCCTGAACCAGCCTGACGATCCAAGGCGGCGCGGAGGATCTCCGTGAGCTGGTCCCACTCGACGAGGAACGCGTCGTGGCCCTTGGTCGAGCGGATCTCGCGATAGACGGCGTCCACTCCTGCCGTCCGCGCGGCGGCGACCAGCTGTCGAACCTGGCGGGGACCGTAGAGGATGTCGTCCTCGATACCGACCCCGATGAGCCTCGTGCCTGAGGCCGCCAGCGGCGCGAGCGCCTCGACCACGGTTGCTCGGCCGGCGGCGATGTCGTGCCGGTCCATGGCGCCTGCGAGCACCCGGTAGGTCGCAGGGTCGAATCGGTCGACGAGCTTCCGTCCCTGGTGGTCGAGGTAGCTGACGATCGACGGTCGCCCGTCTGGTTCGAGCCCGCGCCCGAACCGCTCCTCGAAGTCGACCTCGCTTCGATATGTCGTCATCGCGAGCTCTCGGGCGAGGGCGAGTCCGTCGAGCCCGAGACGGTCGATCAGCTCGACCTGGAGGTGGTTCCAGGCGACCGCCATCGGCCCGGTCGCCGCGGGGGCCGCGATCGGCATGACCGTCGCGACGGCCTCGGGCCGCGCGAGCGCGACCTCGAGCGCGACCATCCCGCCGAGCGATCCGCCGACGATGAGCTCGACCCCCCCGACCTCGAGCTCATCCAGCAGTCGCCACTGAGCGCGGGCTTGGTCGCGCGTCGAGATCGCAGGAAAATTCGCCCCGTACGGCCGACCGGTCCGCGGGTCGTCGGAGGTCGGGCCGGTCGTCCCGTAGCGGCCACCGAGGAGATTTGCCGAGAGGACACCGACGCGATCAGTGTCGAGCGCCCGGCCGGAGCCGATCAGCGGCTCCCACCAATCGCCCGCCGCGTCGGCCGACCCCGTCAAGGCGTGGATGACGACGACCTGTGGCGCGACGTCCGGACCGGGCCCGTCGTGCCGGTAGGCGACGACGAGGTCCTCGAGCGTCGCGCCGACGTCGAGCTCGAAGGGTCCCAGCGACAGCGATCCGAGGCGGCCGGTCCCCGTCGGG
>JBJMNA010000161.1:0-5156 GCA_045804485.1 Chloroflexota bacterium | reverse complement strand
CGTCGAGGCCGTCCTGCTCGACCGGGCGACGGGACTCGACGTTCGCGGCGTGGACGTCGAGCTGGTCGACGCGATCCGTCCGGCGGTGATGCGCGAGTTCCCGCGCGGTGCGTTCGATCGGCTGTTCGTGGCCGCGATCGGGCGCGAGGTCGCGAACCGGTCCGACTGCCAGAGCGACCGCCTTCTCAACGTGGTCGGACTCGAGCGATCGATGGCCCGGTCGCCATGGGCGCAAGGCTGATCCGCCCGACCTAACGGCTCCCCGACCGAAAATGAAGGCGGCGCGAGCCGATCTCTCGACCGTTCGCTCGATGGCAGCCCGGCCCGTGACTGCGACTGTTGGTCCGACAGCTCGAACGACGAGTCGGGAGAACGGAGCCAGGACATGAACCTCTACACCGCAGACTTGATGGTCGACGAGCGGATGCGCGACCGGGAACGAGACTTCCAGGCCAGCCAGCTCGCCGCCCTCGCTCGCGAGACGCCTCCCGGTGAGCAGGAGACTGGCTGGCGCGATCGGCTCGGCCGGGTGACCGTCCGGGTCCGCGTCCTGCGGCGGCGCCCAGCCGTGTGACGAACCCGGTCCGTGACGTCGGGGACGCGGCGGGCAACCCGTATCATCTGGCGATGCCACGCCGCCTTGTCAGCCCGACCCTGGTCGGACGCGCGACGGAGCTCTCGGCGATGGCCCGGGCGCTCGACGGCGCGCTTGCCGGGACGCCCATCCACCAGCTCGTCGCCGGCGAGGCCGGTGTCGGCAAGTCGCGACTCGTCTCCGAGGCGGCGGCGCTTGCGACCGGCCGTGGCATCCGTGTCGTCGTGGGTGGCTGCGCGGACGTCGGCCACGGCGGCGTCCCGTACGGCCCGATCGTCGAGGCCCTTCGCACGCTCGTCCGAACGCTCGACCCCGCGATGCTCGAGACGGTCATGGGTGGGGCGCGCGACGATCTCGCCCGACTCGTCCCCACGCTCGGGGCCGCCGCACGATCCGACGCCGCCCCGAAGACCGAGACGCTCCAGCCGCGCCTCCTCGACGCGATCCTCGGGGTCTTCCAGAGGCTCGCCGAGCTCGAGCCCGTGGCCTTCGTCGTCGAGGACCTCCATTGGGCCGATCCCGCGACGCGCGAGACGATCTCGTTCCTGATCCGTCAGCTTCGGCACGACCGGGTCGTCCTGATCATGACCTTCCGCTCGGACGAGCTGCATCGGCGGCACCCGCTCCTGCCGTGGCTGGCCGAGCTCGACCGAAGCGGGCTCGTGGAGCGACTGGACCTCGACCGCCTCGACGAGTCGGCGACACAGGCTCTCCTCGCCGCGATCCTCGAGGGACCGCCGCCGTCCGACCTCGTCGCGCAGATCCACCGACGATCCGATGGCAACCCGTTCTTCGTCGAGGAGTTGCTCGGGGCCGGCCCGGACGCCGAGAGCGGTCGTCTCCCGCCAACGCTCCGCGAGGTCCTGCTCAGCCGGATCGTCGCGTTGCCGGAGTGCGCGCAGACGGTGATCGGCGTCGCGGCCGTGGCCGGCGGGCGCGTCGACCATGACGTCCTCGCGCGCGTCGCAAATCTTGCCGAGACGGACCTCCTCGACGGTCTCCGCGACGCCGTCGGCAGCCACGTCCTCGTCACCGGACCGGCGGGCGCAGGCGGCGACTACGAGTTCCGTCACGCGCTCCTCCAGGAGGCCGCCTATGACGACCTGCTGCCCGGCGAGCGCCAGCGCCTGCACCGGGCGTTCGCGGAGGCGCTCGCCGCGCGTGGTCCTGGCACGGGCGCGATCGCGGCCGGGCATTGGGGCGAGCTCGCGTACCACTGGTCGGCGGCTCGTGACGAACCGCGCGCCTTCGAGGCGTCGGTCCGGGCAGGGGAAGCCGCCGCGCGCGCGTTCGCCTTCGCGGATGCGCGACGTCACGACGAACGCGCGCTCGAGTCGTGGACCATCGTGAACGACCCCGAGACGCTGGCAGGGATCGACCGGGTGGACCTCCTCGGGCGCGCCGCGGAGGCGGCGTGGCTGTCGGGCGACTCGCGTCGCGGCGTGGCACTCCGACGAGAGGCGGTCGCGACGCTCGGCTCGGACGGGGACCCGATCCGGCTGGGAGGCGCAGTCGAACGGCTCGGCCGGGCGCTGTGGGTCAACACCGAGACCGAGGCCGCGCTCGAGGCGCATGAGCGTGCGATGGCGATCATGCCCGTCGACCCGCCGACGCCGGAGCTCGCTCGCGTCCTGTCCGGGTACGGCCAGATCCTCATGCTGCTCGATCGCTGGACCGAATCCCTGGCGCTGTGCGAGCGCGCGGTCGCGATCGCCCGTCAGGTCGGGGCTCGACAGGTCGAGGGTCACGCGCTGAACACGCTCGGTCTCGACCTGTCGGTCGTCGGCCGCTGTCCAGATTCACTCGCTGCGTCGGACGCTGCTCTGGCCATCGCTCAGGAGGTCGCAGATGCCGACGACATCGGCCGCGGCTACGTCAACCGCGCGGTCTCGATCCGGTTCTGCGGCGACGTGCGTGGCGCCGCGGCGGCCATCCGCGAGGGGATCTCCGCGACAGATGAGGTCGGCGTGGCGCGGACCTACGGCGGGTTCGTCCGCGCGAATGGCATCGTCTATGCGTACGAGCTCGGCGAATGGGCCGAGGCCGACCGCCTCGCCGAGGAAAGCGTCGCGCTCGTGCCGCCGGGGACACCCCTCCGCCGGTATGGCCTTGCCCGGTGGCTTCCGCTGCTCGTCTCGGAAGGAGACCCCCGCGCAGAGGTGATGCTCGCGGAACTCGGCGCGATGGTCGAAGGGTTCCCGGTCGAGACGCAGTTCGCGACGCCGCTGCGGCTGGCCAGCGCGGAGGCCGCTCTCTGGCGTGGCGACGCCGATGCCGCGGCCGCGACCATCGCCGAGGCGATCAGTGAATCGCGCGACCGAGAGTGGCCCCGCGATCACCTTCGGCTGTTCCGGATGGGGATGCGCGCGGCCGCCGATCGGGCCGAGGTCGGCCGCGCCCGCCGCGATACCGCCGGGGAGCAGGCCGCGATCGAGGAGGCCGCGACGCTCTGGGGCGCGCTGGCGCCCTTCGTGTCCGTCCGATACGCGAAGAGGACAGGGCTCGCCGCGGACGAGATCGTGACCGAGATCACGACGATCGAAGCCGAGCATCGACGCGCCGGACGCGAGCCGGCTGCCGCGACCTGGGCGACCGCCGCGAAGCGCTGGGACGCCCGGGGCAACGCCTATCTCGTCGCCTACTGCGGCTGGCGGATCGCCGAGGAACGACTCAACGAGGGCGACCGGCCGGCTGCGTCCAGTGCGCTCGTCGAGGCCCACGCGATCGCATCACGCCTAGGCGCGGCGCCACTCCGTGCCGCCATCGAGGGCCTTGCCGCGAGATCGAGGCTTGACCTGTCGCCCGAGACATCCTCGGTCGCCACCTTCGTGGACGCCGGCCCGGACGACCCCTTCGGGCTGACGAAGCGCGAACGCGACGTCCTGCCGCTCATCGTCAAGGGCCGGACGAACCGCCAGATCGCCGAGGAGCTGTTCATCAGCGAGAACACGGCTGGCGTCCACGTCTCGAACATCCTCGGCAAGCTCGGGGCGTCGTCGCGGGCCGAGGCGGCCGGCATCGCCGCGCGCCTCGGTCTTGGTCTCGAGGACCGCTCCGTCAGCTGATCCCGACCGGTCGGTCCCGCGCCCGGGGATCAGATGTCTCCGGACGGCTGTCCACGCCCCAGCGCATCGCCGCGAGGGCAAACGCTGCGAGCCCGACGACCGGGATCAGCAGCGTTACGACGCCGATCAGCGCCGTCATCGAGCGATCCCGTCGCGCTTCACGATGACGACCTCGAGGTACTCGCTCGGAACGACCATCGTGCCATCGTCGGCTCGGTTGAAACGCGCGATGAGCCCGAGGAGGTCCGCTTCGAGCGCCGCGCGGCCCTCGGCGCCGACCGCCTCGAACGTCTTCATCGTCGGACCGTAGAACCGCCGCCAGTAGTCGACGTAAGCCTCGGGCGACGGATAGCGGAACGCGAACGTCCGGTTTTCGATGTGGATCTCGGCCATGTCGCTCGCGAACAGCTCGCGCAGCCGTTCCTCCGTGCCCCACAGGACAGGTGAGTCGAGCCCGGCCGGCGGCGCAACGTGTCGTGCGTTCGTCCTGAACAGCTGGCCGATGAACCCTTCGGGCGTGTGCGCCACGAGCCCGATCCGGCCGGCCGGCCGAGTGACCCTCGCGAGCTCGTGCGCCGTCTGCACCTGGTCGGGTGCGAACATCGCGCCGAAGACCGACGTGACGACGTCGAAGGTGCCGTCGTCGAAGGGAAGCGCCTCGGCGTCCGCCTCGATGTAGTCGGCGGTGAGGCCCTCGGCTGCGGTCCTTCGGCGGGCCCGGTCGAGCAACGACGGGACGTAGTCGATGCCGATCACCGTGCAGCCACGGCGGGCCGCGGCCATCGCGGCGTTGCCGCTGCCCGTCGCGACGTCGAGGACGGTCTCGGTCGAATGGACGTCGAGCGCTTCGATGAGCATCTCGGAGACGAGCAGGATCTGCGTCCCGACCATGTGGTAGTCGCCGCTCGCCCAGGTCGCCTGCTGGCGCTGCTTGATGGCGGTGAGGTCCGGCTGGATGGCGATGACGGTCATGGGAGTCTTCCCCTGCGTGTGTTGACCGGCATAGCGTCGTCGGGCGCGTCCGCGCCGACATCGCGCGACCTCGTTATCTTCGGATCGCCGCGACCGTTATTTCAGCTGCGGAACCTGTAGACGCGGGCGTCCTTCCGGTCGAGGTCCTCAAGCTCCGTCGTCGTCCGGACCTCGTACCGTGCGATCTCCTCGAGCTCGTCCGCCGGCAGGTAGCGACGGCCGGGGTCGCCGATGAGGACGTCCACGCCGGCGTCGTGGGCGGCGCGCAGCCACGGTGTCACACGCTCGGCGAAGCCCGACTCGTACCAGCAGTCACCGGCGAGAACGACGTCCGCGTCCGGCGGCTCCTCGTCCAACACGTCCCGACGCGCGGTCGTCATGCGAACACCGTTCGCCCGTGCATTGAGCGCGATCGCCGCCACGGCGAAGCGGTCGATGTCGACGGCGGTCGCCTCCGACGCTCCGGCGCGCATCGCGGCGATCGCGCACAGCCCGGACCCCGACGCGAGGTCGAGGACGCGTCT
>JBJMNA010000160.1:0-3660 GCA_045804485.1 Chloroflexota bacterium | reverse complement strand
GCGATCCCCATCGCGTCGGGGATCGAGTGGCCGACGCGGAACGGCATCACGTGGAACGCGCCGATGTCGATCTCGTCGCCCGGTTCGAGTGCGATCAGCGGGTTGTTGTGGAGCTTGTGCTCCTTGATCTTGTTGCCGAGGAGGCCGCGCGCGAGCGTCGAGGCGTAGACGGGCACGCCCGGGAACTCCGGCAGCACGTACGGCAGCGCGCCGACATGGTCTTCGTGGGCGTGGGTGATGAGGAACGCCTTGACGTTGGCGCGGCGCTCCTTGAGGTAGGTGATGTCGGGGATGACGAGGTCGATGCCGAACATCTCCTCGTCGGGGAACATGAGGCCGCAGTCGATGACCACGATCTCGTCGCGGTACTCGAAGACGTACATGTTCTTGCCGATCTCGCCCACCCCGCCGAGCGGGATGATGCGGAGCGGCTGGTCGTTTGCGGTTTGGGGCATCTGGTTCCTTGTCTAGAAGAGTGTCAACTGTGGGGTCGGGTCGTCCGCGGCGGCGGCCGCTGTCGTGCTGTCAAATGCCGGGCCCAGCTCGGGCTCGGGCTCGGACGCCGGCTGGTTCGTGATGACCGCCTCGACGGCCTCGATCGAGTCGCGACGCCGTCTGGACTCGATCAGCGCCGCCGGCAGCAGCTGGATGTCATCGAGCAGCGTCTGGCGATTCGACGCCTGGTAGAGAGCGAAGGCGGGGTGATACATCGCGAACGCGACGGCGTCACCCGCGCCGGTCGCGGGATCGATCGGAGCCGTGGTGCCGTGGACGGCGCTGATCCTCTCGTTCGGCCGGAATGACGCGAGTGAGTGCTTGCCGGCGGTGACGACGACAGCCGGGTCGAGGACCTCGAGTTGCCGGCGGAGGAACACCGAACACGCGGCGATCTCATCGGGCTGAGGGTCCCGGTTCCCGGGTGGCCGGCACTTGACGACGTTCGTGATGAACACATCGTCACGCGCCCAGCCGATCGATGCGATCAGCTCGGTCAGGAACTGGCCGGACGCGCCGATGAATGGCCGTCCCTGCCGGTCCTCGTGTTCACCCGGGCCTTCGCCGACAAAGACGACCTCGGTGTCCGCCGCGCCCTCGCCGGGGACGGCATGAGTCCGGGTCTCGTGGAGGCGGCAGTTCGTGCAGGCCCTGACGTCGGCGGCGATCGCCTCGAGCGCTACTTGGCGCTCGACGTCGGTCACGCCGTGGCCTCGGTGGCGCCCGGAGCCCTGTACGGCCGAGCGCCGCGATCGGCAGCCGGGCGGACCCAGCCACGCTCGAGGAGCGCCTCGGCGACTTCGACCGCGTTCGTCGCGGCGCCCTTGCGAAGGTTGTCGGAGACGACCCACAGGGCGAGGCCGCGGTCGCCGTCGACCGACGGATCGCGCCGCACCCGCCCGACGAAGATCTCGTCTCGGCCCGCGGCCTCGGTCGCGAGCGGATAGCTGTGTTCCGACGGGTCGTCCTGGACGACGACACCTGGGACAGCGGCGAACAGCTCGCGTGCGCGTTCGGGCGTGATCGGATCGCGCGTCTCGACGTGGATCGCCTCGGAATGGCTCACGAAGACCGGGATACGGACCGCCGTGCACGAGATCCGCAGCTCGGGGAGGCCGAGGATCTTCCGGTTCTCGCTGACGACCTTCCATTCCTCCTTGGTGTAGCCGTTCGGGAGAAAGACATCGATCTCAGGGAGCGCGTTGAACGCGATCGGGTGCGGGTAGACGCTCGCGACGGGGGCTTCCCCGGCGACGTGGGCACGGATCTGGCCTTCGAGCTCGGCGAGGGCGTCGGCGCCCGTGCCCGAGACGGACTGGTAGGTGTCGACGATGACGCGTTCCAGGCCGACGGTGTCGCGCAAGGCCATGAGGACCGGCGCCATCTGCATCGTCGAGCAGTTGGGGTTGGCGACGATGCCGGGGTGACCCTCGAGATCGGCCGGGTTCACCTGGGAGACGACCAGCGGGATGGTCGGATCCATCCGCCAGGCCGATGAGTTGTCGATGACCGTCGTCCCGCGCACGACCGCGGCGGGGGCGAGCTCACGCGAGACGTCAGCACCGGCCGAGAAGAGCGCGATATCCACGCCCTCGAACGCGTCGGGGATGGCCTCGCCGATCTCGAGCGTCCGGCCGTCGACGGAGACGGTCCGTCCAGCGGATCTTCCGGAGGCGAGAAGCCGCAGCTCCCCGACCGGGAACTCCCGCTCGTTGAGGATCTGGATCATCGTCCGTCCGACGACGCCGGTGGCTCCGACGACCGCAACGGTCAAAGGTTGGCGGTTCATTGTGGGTGCGGCCTCGCTCGTCCTGTCGCAGGGTCGGGCACGGCCGGAGTATAGCAGCGGGCCTCTCTCGCCCGGCAGTCGGACCCTTGTCGCGGCGCCGGACGCGAACGAGCCGCCGGGCGGACCCGGCGGCTCGTCGTGACTGCGTGGGACGCGACCGGGACTAGACGGTCTCCTTGGCGAGGTGGCGCTGCATGGCCGCCTTGCGCGAGAGGTTGATCCGGCCCTGGCGGTCGACTTCGAGGACAACGACCATGATCTCGTCGCCGACGGACACGACGTCCTCGACGGTCGGGACGTGGTAGTCGGCCAGCTCGCCGATCCGGACGAGTCCTTCCTTGCCCGGGAGGATCTCGACGAAGGCGCCGAAGCCCATGATCCGGGTGACCTTGCCCATGTAGAGCGAGCCCACCTCGACCTCACGGGTCAGGCTGTTGATCCAGTCGATGGCCTTGCGGGCGTTCTCGCCGGACACGGCCGCGATCTCGACCGTGCCGTCGTCCTCGACGTTGATCTCGGTCGAGGTCTCTTCCTGGATCTTGCGGATCATCGATCCGCCCTTGCCGATGATCTCGCGGATCTTCTCGGGGTTGATCTTGATCGTCGTGATCCGCGGCGCGAAGTCGCTCATGTCGGAGCGGGCCTCAGGCATGACCGCGGTCATCTTGTCGAGGATCTCGAGGCGAGCGGCGAGCGCCTGCTTCAGGCCGTCGCGGATGATCGCCTCGTTGATGCCCTGGACCTTGATGTCCATCTGCAGGGCGGTGATGCCGTCCCGCGTGCCGGTCACCTTGAAGTCCATGTCACCGACCGAGTCTTCCTTGCCGAGGATGTCGGTCAGGACGACGAACCGGCCGTCAGGCTCGCTGATCAGGCCCATCGCAGCACCGGCGACGGGGGCTGAGATCGGCACGCCGGCGTCCATGAGGGCAAGCGTCGAGCCGCAGGTCGACGCCATCGACGTCGAGCCATTGGACGACATGCACTCGGACACGAGCCGGATGACGTACGGGAACTCCTCGTGGCTCGGCAGGACCGGGATGAGCGCGCGCTCGGCCAGGTTGCCGTGCCCGATGTCGCGCCGCGAGGGGCCACGCATCGGCTTGTTCTCACCCGTGCTGTACGGGGGGAAGTTGTAGTGGTGGATGTAGCGCTTCTCTGTCTTGGGGCTGATCGTGTCGATACGCTGGACGTCCGAGGACGAGCCGAGCGTCGCGATCGTCATGACCTGCGTCTCACCGCGGGTGAAGAGCCCGGTGCCGTGCGCCCGGGGCAGGACGCCGACCTCGACCGAGATCTGGCGGAGTTCGGTGACGCCGCGGCCGTCCATCCGGATGCCCTCGTCGAGCGCGAGCTGGCGGGCGACCTTCTTGAGG
>JBJMNA010000159.1:0-12423 GCA_045804485.1 Chloroflexota bacterium | reverse complement strand
TGAGGGCCATCGCCGTGGCGGCCGGGATCGCGCCGATCCCGAGCTGGAGCGTCGCCCTGTCGGGCACGAGGGCCGCGACGTGGGCACCGATCCGCTCCTCGACGTCGCCGATCACCGGGCTTGCGTGCGGGTACGGCGGGACATCGACCTCGACGCCAAGATCGATGTCGTCAACATGGATGAAACTGTCGCCGAGCGTCCTCGGCATCGACCGGTTCAGCTGGACGACGACGGTCTTCGCCGCCCGGATGGCCGCGTGCATCGCCTCGACGCTCGTCCCGAGCGAGCAGAACCCGTGCGCGTCGGGCGGCGTGGCGTTGACGAACACCACGTCCAGCGGCAGCGCTCCGCTCTCGAACAGGCGCGGGACATCCGACAGGAAGACCGGGACGTAGTCGGCGCGTCCCTCGTTGACAGCGGTCCGCGCGTTCGGTCCGATGAACAGGGCTCGGTGGCGGAAATGGCCTGCCATGTCGGGCGCCAGGTGCGGCCCTGGTCCCTCCGTATGGAGATGGACGACGCTCACGTCGCGCAGCTCCGCGGCGCGATCGACGAGCGCCTGCAGCAGGACCGACGGAGTCGCGGCCGCGCAGTGCAGATAGACGCTCTGACCGGACTTGACGACGCCGGCCGCGTCGGCCGCAGAGACGAGGCGCATCGGGACAGACTACGGGACGCCGTGGACGACGAACACGGTTTCCCTTGCCGCCGTCGGCGGGTCGGTCCTTGGCCATGAATGCGACGTCCGGCCCGACGCGGCGTGACCTTCGCACCTGATGTCGGGATGCGTAGAGGCGTCAACTGGCTGCATGACGACCACTCGCGCACCGGGCCCTTATCGAATGCGGTCGATCACGCCCCTCGATCGGACGAGCCTGACCGCGTTCTACGCCGGTCTGTCGTCAGGTAGTCGCGCCGCGAGATTCCATGGGGCTGCCCCGCGCATCCCAGAGGCAACGGCGACGTTCTTCTGCGGTCCCGATCACCAGCACAGAGAGGGGATCGTGGCGGTCCGCGTGGCCGCGAGCGGACCTCCGGAGATCATCGGCCACGTGTGCATCGAGCCGATGGAGGACGGCGTCGCCGAGATGGCGATCGCGGTCGCGGATGCGTGCCAGGGACGAGGCGTCGGCAGGGCCATGCTCGGGCGAGCGATCAGCTGGGCACAGGAGCACGGGATCGCCCGGCTCCGCGCGTCCATCCTCTGCAGCAACACCCAGATGCTCGGTCTGCTCCGATCAGCTGGCTATCCGATCACGTACGGAGACACGAGTGGGGGCACGATCGACGCCTACCTCGACGTTCGGCGCTCCCGCCCGATCGCGGCCTGACGGCGGCGGGCGCGCACGATCGCTCGGCTGTTCCACTGCGGACGTAATGCAAACGACCCGACTCGACGCATGCCGGATAGGGCCGTTCGGTCTAGATTGACCACGTGCTTACTGGGCTGTCGTCGATCGTGGCAGAGGCGTCAGCCGACATCGTTTCGGTCGGCTCGACGGCGTTCGGTCGCGCCGCCTCGTTCGGCTTCATCCGGCTCGCGACGCTGTTCCTCGCACAGGCCTTCGACCTCGCGACGTTCATCGTGATGGTTGCCAGGCACGGGTCGTCCGCCGAAGCGAATCCGCTCGTCAGCGACATGTTCCAGACGTTCGGGATCACCGCAGTGATCGTTTCGAAGCTCGCGCTCATCGTCCTGATCGGAGCACTGACAGTCGCGGCGTCCTCACGCGGCAGCCGCGGCGTCTGGTCGATGGTCGGCGGCCTGCCACTCGCGTTGGCGATCGCGGCCGGCCTCATCGGCGGCATCACGAACGCCGCGACGCTCCTCCGGTAGAGGCGCTCGCCGCTAGGCGTTCGAGTCGGACGGCGGATCGCCCGCGGCCGTCCACCTATCCAGCCACTCCAGCACGGTGTCGTGCCACATCACCGAGTTCTCCGGCTTCAGGACCCAGTGGTTCTCGTCGGGGAAGTGCAGGAATCGCGACGGGACCCCGCGGCGCTGGAGGGCGGTGAACATCGCGAGGCCTTCGACCTCGCTGACGCGGTAGTCGAGCGCACCGTGGATCACGAGGGTCGGGACGCGGAAGGCGGCGACATGGTCGGCTGGGTTGTGGAGCGCGTATCCCGCCGGTTTCTCCCAAGGCGTCCCGCCGTGCTCCCATTCCGGGAACCACAGCTCCTCGGTCGCGAAATAGGCGAACCGCTCGTCGAGATTGCCATCGTGGCTGACGAGGCAGCGCCACGGTTCGTTCCAGACACCGGCGATGAGATTGACCATGTAGCCGCCGAAGCTCGCGCCGAGCGCAGCGGCCCGAGACGCGTCGAGGAACGGATACCGCTCGAGCGCCGCCGCGTAGCCCTTCTGGAGATCCTCCAGCGGCTTCCCGCCCCAATCCCCGCGGATCGAGTCGGTGAACGCCTGGCCGTACCCGGTCGAGCCATGGAAGTCGATCATCACGACGGCATATCCGGCGGCGGCGTAGACCTGCGGGTTCCAGCGGTAGTGCCAGTGGTTGCCGCTGCTCCCCTGCGGCCCACCGTGGATGATGAACGCCACCGGGTAGCTGCCGCCGGGATCGAAGTCGACAGGTTTGACCAGGTAGCCGTGGACGGTCTCGCCGTTCCAGCCCGCGAATGAGAACTGCTCGGCCTCGCCAAGGGCGACCTGACGCATCCGCGGTCCGTTGAGGCTCGTCACGCGACGCCCGCCCGCGGGCTCGAGCGCGAACACGTCCGCCGGCCCCGCAAGCGAGTCCAGCGTGTAGAAAACGGCGTCGCCCGCGACCTTGACCGACCCCACGCTGCCATCCGTGACCAGCGGTGTGACGGCGGAGGTCTCGACGTCGAGCCCGAAAAGGCCCCGCTGGCCCCTGTCCTCCGCGACGACGTAGATCGTCCGACCGTCCGCGGACCACGCGATCGCATCGGCGCTCCGATCCCAGCCGTCGGTCAGCCGGCGCAGCTCGCCGTCGGGCCAACCGCGGACGATCACGGTCAGCTTGTCTGCCTCGTAGCCGGGCCGGTCCATCGCGAGGTACGCCAGCATCGTGCCGTCCGGGCTGAAGAGGGGATCCGTGTCGGTCGCCTGGTTTTCCCCCGTCAGGTTCCGCGGCGGCACGCTCCCGTCCACGGGTGCCGCGAACAGGTCGAGGTTCGTGCTCCACGACTCCTCGCGACCGGCGTCGCGCGCGGTGAAGACGAGCTCCCGTCCGTCCGCCGAGAAGGTGAACTGCTCGCGGCCACCGAACGGCCGCGTGGGCGCGTCCGCCGCCATCTCGGCCATGACGTCCACAGGCCGACCGCCCGCCGCGACCGGCTGCACGAAGAGGTGGCGACGCCGTCCGTTTCCCCAGCGGTCCCAGTGGCGGACGAACAGCTGGTCGTAGACCCTGCCCGTGGCCCGGCTCTTCTTCTCGGCGTCGAGCCGGTCGGCGGTGGACCCGAGCGTATCCGTGCCGCCCGGATAGACCTGCGCGGAGAACGCGATCGACTCGCCATCGCGCGACACCACGAACGACTCGATATCGATCGGCGACCGCGTCACGGGCTTCGGCGCGCCTCCGTCGAGCTTCAGCCGGGCGACCTGGCGATGGCCCCCGCGCGAACCTTCCAACACGAAGAGGCTCCGACCGTCGGGCGCGAAGAGGGGGCTCGAGACGCGACCGCTCGTCGCGGGGAGCCGCCGCAATCTTGTCCCGTCGGCATTCACCGACCACAGGCTCGTGTCGAGGCGGTTCTTGCCGCGCGACGCCGTTGCGACCTGCAGCACGAGCGTTCCGCCATCGGGCGAGACGACGAACGACTCGAGCCTCCGAAGCCCGACCTGCTCGCGAATCGAATACGGCCGCCGTCCACTGTTCTTCATGGACCGCCCATGGTACGAGCGGCCCGGATCTGCGTTGCATCGGCGCGGTACCCTTCTCCCCACGTCACGACCGGAGGGGGAACCCAGACCCGTGTGCTGCATCCTGGCCCTGCTCGCCATGCTCGGGCCACGAATCGTCATCTTCTTCTGGTGGCTCGCCGAGCCCGCGCGCTGGAACATCGTGTTCGGCAGTCCCATCGCGCCGATCCTCGGGTTCCTGTTCCTGCCCTGGACGACCGTCATGTACGTGGTCGCGTGGTCGTCGGGCGGGCTCAGCCTCGCCGGCTGGCTGCTCGTCGGGCTCGGCCTCGTGCTCGATCTCGGGACGTATGGCGGTGGTGGCTACCGCAACCGCGACCGCATGCAGTCGTACTACTAGCGCGCCCACCCGCACAGGAGAAGGAGAGACACGTGGACCTGCAACGCGACGCCGCTCGACTCGCCAGCATCGCAACCGTCTTCGTCTGGGTCGGCTGGCTGGCGATCCTCTACGCCTTCATCGCCGGGTTGTTCTGGTGGATCGATCTCGCGGGCCGGCCGGCATTCAACTTCATCGAGGCGTTCGCGATCTCTGCGGCCGCGATCGGCGTTCCGTTGTTCCTCGCGTTGATCGTCGCTGCGCTCGGTCACGCGCTCCGGCTGCTGGCGCTCTACGTCGCCCGGTCCTCGGTCTAACCGGGCGCTGACAGGGTGACGATCATGCGACGACTGGGGATCTTGGCCACGCTCGTGCTCGTCCTCGCCGGCTGCTCGACGGCAGGCTCGGACAAGACGGCCGACGGCGATGGCGGCGAGCTCGGCGCAACGCGCTGGGTCCTCCAGTCGATGACCAGCGCTGGTGCGTTGACGATCGTCCCCGACGGCGTCTATGCGGATGCCGAATTCAATTCGCTTCGAGTCCACGGCTTCGCCGGCTGCAACGACTACGACGCGGTCTACCGGACGGGTGGCCGCACGCTGCTCGTCACCGACGCGGTGAGCACCAGGCTCGCCTGTCCGGACCCCGCGGGGACGTTCGAGTCGACCTATCTCGGACTGCTCGGACAGAGCCGGTTCTTCAACGTCCGTGCCGACACGCTGACGATCCGCGGTGCCGACACCTCCGTGCTGCTCGTCTTCCTTGCCGCGCCGGCGAACCCGCTGCTCGGGTCGTGGGTCGTCGATTCCTACGCCAGCGCACCGAACACCCTCTCGGCACCCATCCCCGACAGCGAGATGACCGCCACGTTCGGACTGACGAACGTCGCCGGATTCGACGGCTGCAACTCGTACACCGGGCCGTACACGACGAACGGGACGGTCGCAGCGATCGGCCCGCTCGGCACGACGAGGGCGGCGTGCGCCGACGACCTCATGGCGCAGGAGACCGCATACCTTGCCGCGCTCCAGGGCGTCGCGCGCGTGGAACCGCGCGGCACCTCGCTCCAGCTACAGGACCGGAACGGCGTCGTCCAGGTCATCCTCGTCCGCCACGTGACGCCCGAGCCGTCTGCGAGCCCGAGTGCATCTCCCTCGCCGACAGCCTCGCCGTCCCCGTCGCCGTCGCCGACTGCGACGGCCTCGCCGACTGCGACCCCAGCCCCGACGCCCACCGCGGCGCCGACGGCGACCGCCACGGCGGCTCCGACAGCGACGCCGGCCGCCACGGCCGCGCCAACGGCGACCGCCAAGCCGACCGCGACCGCGGCACCGACCGTCAAGCCGCCAGCTTCCGTCCCGCCGCTCGCGTCGTGCACGGTCGTGAACGGCACATCGGGCGCGGCCCTTGCGACCGTCAAGTACCCGGCGTCGTGGCATACGGTCGCCGCCCCGCCGAACCTCGCCTGTCGCTATTTCGACCCGAATGCGATCACCGTCCCGGCCGATCCGTCGACGTTGGTGACGGCCGTGATGATCAAGAACGACACAGCCGCGACGTACGACGACGCGCTGGCGGCCGCGACGAACCCGACCGCGTGGAACGTCTCGGTGAACCAGCCGGCGACGGTCGGCGGGCTGCCCGCGACCCGCATCGAGGGGACGTCGACGGCCGGGAGTGACGGCGTTCCCGTCGGGCAGACGCGCTATGGCTACCTCGTGAATGCCGGCGGACTCCCGGTCTGGATCGAAACGGTCGGGACCGTCGGCAACGCCACCTACAACACGAATGTCCAGACGGTGAACCTGATCGCTTCGCAGGTCACGATCACGCCGCCAGCTCCGTAACCACGGCGATGCGTCCGTGACCGCCGGCGGTGGCGCTGCCGTCGGCGGTGTCAGCGTATCGCGCAGGCTGGAGGCCTGGATCCCGGGCATCCGCGTGTTCCGGACCTACGACCGCGCCTGGCTGCCACGTGACCTCATCGCCGGGATCGTCCTCGTCACGCTTCTCGTGCCGCAGGGGATGGCCTACGCGGAGCTCGCGGGGCTGCCAGCGATCACCGGGCTCTACACGACGGTCGTCTGTCTCGTCGCGTACGCGCTCGTCGGCCCGTCGCCGGTCCTCGTCCTGGGTCCGGATTCGTCGCTCGGTCCGATGATCGCCGCCACGATCCTGCCGCTCGCCGGCGGCGACCAGCAGCAGGCCATCGCCCTGGCAGGAGTCCTCGCGCTGCTCGTCGGAGCGGTCACGGTCGGGGCCGGGATCGCACGGCTCGGGTTCGTCGCGGACCTGCTCTCGAACCCGGTGCGGACCGGCTACCTTGCCGGGCTCGCGGTCGTCATCCTCGTCGGCCAGCTCCCGAAGCTGTTCGGGTTCTCGACGGATGCCGAAGGCCTCGTCGCCGAGGTCGGTGCGTTTCTCGGCAACCTCGATCAGACGAACTACTGGGCGCTCGGGATCGGGCTCCTGAGCCTCGGTATCATCCTCGGGCTCGGCCGCATCGCGCCGCGAACGCCCGGCATCCTCGTCGCCGTCGTCACGTCGATCGTCTTGTCGGTCGTCCTCGACCTCGCCGCGCATGGCGTGGCGGTCATCGGTGTCCTGCCGCAGGGTTTCCCCGTCCCCGCGATCCCGCGCGCTGACCCGGGCGATCTGCCACTCCTCTTCGGGGCTGCGATCGGGATCTCGCTGGTCGCCATCGGCGACACGATCTCGACATCGGGCGGCTTCGCGACAAGGCGGGGCTACGAAGTCAACGGTAACCAGGAGCTCGCCGGAATCGGCTCGGCCAACCTCGCGGCCGGGCTGTTCTCCGGGTTCCCCGTGAGCACGAGCGGCTCCCGGACCGCCGTCGCGGACCAGTCCGGTGCGAAGACGCAGCTGACCGGGCTCGTCGCTGCGAGCCTCGTGCTGCTGATGCTCCTCGTCGCACCCGGGCTCGTCCAGTCGATGCCGCAGCCGGTCCTGGCGGCCGTGATCATCGCCGCGTCAGTCCGGCTCTTCGACGTCGCCGAGCTCCGCCGCCTGTACACCGTCCGCAGGTCCGAGTTCGTGCTCGCGGTGGTCTGTGCGCTCGGCGTCGCATTCGTCGGGGTGCTCCAGGGGATCGTCATCGCGGTCGTGCTCTCGGCCTGCTACATCTTCTTGCGGGCCTGGTCGCCGTATTCAGCCGTGCTCGGAAAGGCGCCCGAGGTGCCCGGGTACCACGACATCCGACGCTATCCCGACGCCGTGCAGGTCCCGGGCCTCGTCATCCTCCGCTGGTCCGCGCCGCTCTTCTTCGCCAATGCGAACCAGTTCCGCGACCGCGTCCGGGAGCTGGTCAAGACGGCCGACACGCCGCCCGCCTGGGTCCTCGTCGCCGCGGAGCCGATCACCGACATCGACACGACCGCCGGCGCAATGCTCGCCGACCTCGACCTCGAGCTCAACGCGAGCGGCATCCACCTCGCCTTTGCCGAGTTCCAGTCGGACGTGCGTGACATGATCGCCCGCTATGGCCTGCTCGACGTGATCGAGGAAGGCCACATCTACCGATCCGTGTCGGAGGCGGTCGACGCCTATCGCGGCGAGGTCCTCGGGGAACGCCCATGACACCCGACCCTCGCGTCGTCGTCGCCTCCTGTACGGTTCGCGGATGACAGCCACGAGCGACGCCGCCGAGGCGCGAGCGCGAGACCTCCTCCGCACCACGCCGCTGATCGATGGTCACAACGACCTCGCCTATGCGCTGCGCAAGCGAGTCGGGCTCGCGACGTCGGAGGTCGACCTGCGGCAGCCCGTTCCGGAGCTCGACACGGACATCCCGCGACTGCGGTCCGGCGGCGTCGGCGGCCAGTTCTGGTCCGTCTGGGTCCCGGCCGATCTACCCGAGCCGGACGCGGTGCTCCAGTCGCTCGAGCAGATGGACATCGTCCACGGGTTCGTCGAGCGCTACCCGGAGACGTTCGGGCTGGCAACGACCGCCGACGAGATCGAGGCGGTCTTCGCGAGCGGCCGGATCGCGTCCCTTCTCGGGCTCGAGGGCGGGGGCATGATCGGCTCCTCGATGGCGATCCTGCGCAACGCCTACGCCCGCGGCGTCCGGTACATGACGCTCACCCACTGGAAGACGACCCGCTGGGCCGACGCCGCCACCGACGACCCCCAGCACGACGGGCTCACCGCGTTCGGACGCGAGATCGTCCGCGAGATGAACCGGCTCGGGATGCTCGTTGACATCAGCCACGTCGCGCCCTCGACGATGCGCGCCGCCCTCGACACGACAGAGGCGCCGGTGATCTTCTCGCACTCGGGCGCGCTCGCCATCTGCAACCACCCGCGGAACGTCCCCGACGACGTCCTCGCGCGGATGCCAGCCAACGGTGGCGTCGTCATGGCGGTCTTCCTCGACGTGTTCGTGTCGCAGGCATTTCGCGACCACGCCGCGCGTGGCCAGGAGGAGGTCGGCGAGGAGTCGGCGGCACGCCGTGCGTGGATCGCCGCCAACCCGGGACCGCAAGTCACGCTCGCCGAGGTCGCCGATCACATCGACCATCTGCGCGACGTCGCGGGGGTCGATCATGTCGGCATCGGTAGCGACTTCGACGGCGGCGAGCCGCTTCCCGACGGCCTCACGGACGTCGGCGGCTTTCCGGCGCTGCTCGGCGAGCTCCTGCGTCGCGGCTATTCGGACGCGGACGTCGGGGCGATCGCCGGGGGGAATCTGCTTCGGACCATGCGCGATGCGGAGGCGGTCGCCGCCCGGCTGCAGCGTGAGCGCCCGCCATCCGAGGCGACGATAGAGGAGCTCGACGGTACCGCGTAGGGGTCAGACCCTCCGGTATCGGATCTCCCAGCTGACCTCCCAATCGCTCCCGCCGTTCTCGGATCGCTGCCACACCCAACGCATCGCGTCATTCGTGACGTCGATCCAGACCATCCGCTGCATGACGGGCGTTCCAGCGACGGTCGTCTCGCGCTGAAACCCGATCCGGCCGTCGACATCGACCCCGACGAGGTCGATGTAGGAGCCGTTCGAGTCGACCCACGTCTGGTGCCATCGACCGTCGGTCTCGTCGAGGACGGACAGACTCCGACCACGCAGTGCCCCATCGGGATCGCGTCCCTCGAATGACTCCTCGATGACCCGCTCATCGAGGATGCGTCGGATCGTGTTCGCGCCGTGCCCGCCACCTTCCCACGACACCTCCCAGGTGCCGAGCCAGAAGTCGAGCGCGTCCGGACCGAGCGTCATGTGGCGCCCCCGCGAAGCCTCGGCAGGACGTCCGTCGCGATCCGCTCGAACATCGGGAGCTGGCGCTCGTCCGACGGGTGATAGAGGACGAGCTCGTCCATCCCTAACTCGATGACGCGACCCGCAATCTCCTCGAATCGGTCGGTCGAGTCGTAGTAGTCGTAGGTCCCGCCGCGCGGACGAGCGTTGCCGTCGTACATCGTGTACGAGCGACCGAGCGTGGCCGGGTCGCGTCCGACGGCGGCGCATGCCTCGTCCATCGCGGCCGCGCGCTCACGGGTCTCGGCGACCTGCTCGTCGAAGGACAGCTTGAACGAGAGCGTGCTCCACGTGTCCGCCAGCCGCGCTGCGTGTCGAAGCATCGCGGGCCCGAGGGCACCGATGGTCAGCGGCGGCCGAGGGCGCTGGACGGGGCGCGGATTCATGATCGCGCCATCGGACCGGTAGTAGGTCCCCTCGAACGTCGTGACCTCGTCGCGGAGAAGCCGGTCGACGATCTCGGCGTACTCCGCGAGCCGGGCCACGCGCTCTCGTGCGGTCCAATCTTCGATCCCGGTCATGGCGTACGAGGGATCGCCGAGGAGACCCGTCCCGAGACCGATCTCGAGCCTGCCGTGAGAGACATGGTCGAGCGTGAGCGCCTGCCGGGCGAAGACCGCCGGGTTCCGGAACGGGATCTGGGTCACGCAGCTCGCGAGGCGGATCGTGCTGGTCGCGCCGGCAAGCCCGGTGAGCGCAGTCCAGCCCTCGAACCACGCGCTCGGCGGATTCGTCCAGTCGACGAAGTGATCGGGGAGCGCGGCGACCTCGATCCCGAGTTGCTCGAGACGCGTCACGCGCTCGACGAGGTCGTCCCACGGGACGTTCGGCAGGCAAAGGACCACGAATCGGACGGCGGGGGCCATCACGGGATTCTGGCACGGCCGGTGCCCTTACCACGAGCGATCCGGATTCGGCCGACGGGCGTACCGTTGAGTGACGATGGAAAGCGGATACGAGGTCGAACCCGAGCGGATCGGGCGGGAAACCGATCGGCGGCGGCCGGCGGCCGCGCTCGTCATCGCGGCGATCGTCGTGGCCGCAGTGCTACTGAAGCCCTGGGATCAGCCGAAGGCTCCTTCGGCAGTGGTCGTCCCCTCCACAGCGCCCGCGGCGGCCGTCATCTCACCTCCGCCGGTCGGCCTTGACGGTGGGCCCCTCGCAGCGGAACCCGTTGCGAGCCCCACATGGCCCTCCGCGCGGAACCCATCGCTGCTCGCGGCGCAGACATCGAAAGAGGCGGAGGGTGCGCTCGGTTCGCTTGTGGAGCACGCCGGCACGTGGGGTATCGGCACGGCCGGTGTCGGTCCGCGGATGCTCCGCGAGGAGCCATGGTCCGACTGGACGCCGGCGACCGCGGAGATCGTGAACAGCCTGCCGGTTCACGTCGCGAGCTGGCCAGACACCGATCTGTGCGCCGGTTACCCGACGATCTATGACCAGCCGACGCTGGTCGCGATCACGACGCCGCAGGACGTTGCCCCCGACCGCGTCCTGCGCGGCTGGTGGACCGATGGCGCGAACGTCGCGCCGCTCGCGGGCTCGGTCGTTCAGATCTCGCCGCCGGGCAACCGCGGCATCGGCTATCTCGAGCGCCTGGACCAGGCGCCCTGGCCGCGCGGCCGCTACGAGTTCCACGTCGTCGCCGGCGACCGGTCAGTGTCGATGACGGTCTGCCTCACGCGGCGCGGCTGAGAGTCCGACCGCGGGAACCGCGACGACGTCCCGTTCGTCTCCGGCGCACGACCGCTCTCACCACGGGCGGCACCACCCAGACGAAGGCGGACACTTCCATGGCATCGAACCAGACGCTTCGGACCGTTGGCGCGGCAGCTCTCGGCGCAGTCGTCGTCGCGATCGCGGCCCTGTCCGTGCGGCCCGGCCCCGTCAGCGGCGCACCCTCGGTCGACACGCCGGCGCCACACACGATCACTGTCTCGGCGACGGGCAAGGTGACGGTCGTCCCGGACGTGGCACGTCTCAACCTCGGCGTCACGCTCTCGAAGCCGACCGTCCGGGCAGCCCGCGAAGCGGCGGCGGCATCGATGACCGACATCATCGGCGCGCTCAAGGCGCTCGGTATCGCGGACGCGGACATCCAGACGACGAACCTCAGCCTCTACCCCCAGTACGGCAACGGGTCGGCGCCGAAGGTCGTCGGCTACCAGATCAGCGAGCAGCTCCAGGTCACCGTTCGCGACCTCGACAAGGCCGGTGACGCCGTTGACGCCGCGACGCAGAAGGGCGCTACCGATGTCAACGGCATCTCCTTCGAGCTCGCCGACCCGGTGAAGGCGCAGAACGATGCGCGAGCCGCGGCGGTCGAAGCCGCGCGCGTCAGCGCCCAGTCGATGGCGGGCGCGGGCCACGTGTCGCTCGGCACGGTCGTCTCGATCACAGACGGGACGCCCGTCTCGCCGATCTACTACGGGTTCGGCGGATCGAAGGCGGGACCCGCCGTGGATACTGCCACCCCCGTCCAACCCGGCACCCAGGACCTGTCGGCGATGGTGACGGTCGTCTTCGAGATCAGCTGACCCCGGGCGGCGGTACCCTCTCGCGGTGCTGCCACCCTCACCCGATCCGTCGGAAGACCGACGGGGCATGGCCGCCGCACTCGCGGCGGCCATCATCTATGGCGCGGCCTACCCGGCCACCGCGGTCGCGCTCCGGTCGTTCTCGCCGCTTGCGGTCGCCGGACTCTCATGCACGCTCGCGCTCGTCGTCGTGACCGCCCTTGCCGCGGCGAACGTGCTCCCGCGACCCTCGTTCCGTCGGATGTCGGCGCCGCGTCTCGTGCGGCTCACGGTGCTGTCGCTTCTCGGTGGCATCGTCTTCATCGCCGGCATCAATGCGGCGGTCGCGATCGCGGGTCCGACGATCACCGGGTTCGTCGCTCCGCTCTACGCGATCTTCGGA
>JBJMNA010000158.1:0-4596 GCA_045804485.1 Chloroflexota bacterium | reverse complement strand
CCACGAAACCAAGCGTCCAACGGCGAGGGAACACCGCGCGAAGTCTATGACGCGCGGGTCGGAACGACGGTCCGCCGACCTTGACACGCCGTCAGATGGCACGGCACAGTGCGGCGCACCCGACCGGCGGTCACCCCCGGACCGTACGTCGAGGCCGTCCTCGAGGTCCCGTTTGGCGATCCCGACCCCGACCAGCGACGCGGTCCCGACGACGTCCGTGCCGGCGGCCGTCCGACTCGAATCCGTCGTCAAGCGATACGGCGATGTCGTCGCGGTCGACGGCATCGATCTCGACATCCGTGACGGGGAGTTCTTCTCGATGCTCGGTCCGTCGGGTTCGGGCAAGACGACGACGCTGCGCATGATCGCCGGGTTCGAGACTCCAACGGCCGGGCGCGTTTTCCTGCACGGCACGGACGTGACGAAGACCCCGCCGTTCGATCGCGACGTGAACACGGTGTTCCAGGATTACGCCCTCTTCCCGCACATGACCGTCGCCGACAACGTTGCGTACGGGCTGATGGTGCGAAAGGTCCCGAAACCCGAACGCCGCGAACGGGTCACAGAGGCCCTCCGGATGGTTCGCCTGCCGGGCTATGAGGCGCGGAAGCCAGGCCAGCTGTCGGGTGGCCAGCGGCAACGCGTCGCGCTCGCCCGGTCGCTCGTCAATCGCCCGCGCGTCCTCCTGCTCGACGAGCCGCTCGGCGCGCTCGATCTCAAGCTGCGCGAGGAGATGCAGATCGAGCTGAAGGCCATCCAGCAGCAGGTGGGCATCACCTTCATCTACGTCACGCACGACCAGCAGGAGGCGCTCACGATGAGCGACCGACTCGCGGTCTTCAACGACGGCCGTATCGAGCAGGTCGGTGCGCCGGCCGATGTATACGAGCGGCCGGCGACGCGGTTCGTCGCGGGCTTCGTCGGGACATCGAATCTCTTGACGGGAGCCGTCGCTGAGGCGGTGATCGGGCGGGTCGGGACGTTCACCGTCCGTCCCGAGAAGATCCGGATCGAGGATCCGTCGGTCAGCGCGGGCGCCGACGAGAACACGGCACTCGGTCGGATCCGGGACGTCGTCTACCTCGGGCCCGACACGCGATTCATCGTCGCGCTCGACGCGGGCGCGGACCTCGTCGTCACTCGACAGAACCTCGCGACATCGTCCACCGAGGCGCTCGCCCTGCAGGGCGAGGCTGTCCGGCTTACCTGGAAGAGGCAACACGATCTACCGATCGGTGACGGGGGCCGATCGGAGCCGTCTGGAGGAGGAGAGTCAGGATGATCACACGGAGACTATCGGCCCTCGTCGTGGGGGTCGCCGTACTCGCATCGGCGTGTTCGAGCGGTGGCGCGACCATCGCTCCGAGTGCGGCTGCCACGACCGCAGCGTCGCTGCCTGCCGCGAGTGCCGGCGGGTCCGCACCGGGGAGTGCGGCGGCATCTGCGCCCGCGAGCGCGGCGGCGGCCACCGCCGGTCCCAGCCTCCCGACCGCGGCCGAGATCGGCAGTCCGCAGGGTCAGACCATCAACGTCCTCGCGTGGCCTGGGTACGTCGAGAACGGCTCAACAGATCCGGCAGTCGACTGGGTCACGGACTTCCAGAAGAGCAGCGGCTGCACGGTCAAGCCGCAGACGTTCGGGACATCGGACGAGGCATACACGCTCTTCTCGACCAACCCGGAGCAGTTCGACGTCGTGTCGGCGTCCGGTGACGCGAGCCTCCGGCTCGTTCGCGGCGGATTCGTCCAGCCGGTCAACTTGGCGCTGTTCAAGAACTACCCCGACATCTTCGAGGCGCTCAAGAACAAGCCCTACAACACCGTTGGCGGCGTGCCGTACGGGGTCCCGCACGGGCGAGGTTCGAACCTCCTCATGTGGCGGACCGACCAGGTCACGCCGGCCCCCACGACGTGGGCCCAGATGTTCGACCCGGCGAACGGCTACAAGGTCAGCATCTACGACGCGCCGATCTACATCGCCGACGCCGCCGTCGTGCTGATGAAGACGAGGCCCGAGCTCAACATCAAGAACCCCTACGCGCTCGATGACACGCAGTTCGCCGCGGCGATCGACCTCCTCAACAAGCAGAAGCCGTCGGTGACCCAGCGCTGGGTGGACTACACGAAGCAGATCACCGACTTCGAGTCGGGCAACTCGAACGTCGGCACGACTTGGCAGATCATCACGAACCTGCTCCAGGCCGAGAAGCCACCGGTCGCGGTCAAGGTCATCAAGCCGCCGGAGGGCGCGACTGGTTGGTCGGACACCTGGATGATCAACTCGAAGTCGAAGAACCTTGCCTGCGCATACGCGTACATCGACTATCTGACGTCGCCCGAAACGAACGCCAAGATCGCCGAATGGTTCGGCGAAGCGCCCGGCAACTCGAAGTCGTGCGCGCTCACCGTCGACAAGAACCACTGCACGATCTTCCACGCCGACGACGACCCCTTCTGGCAGGACATCTGGTACTGGCAGACGCCTGAGGCGGCCTGCGTCGACGGCAGGACCGATGTCCAATGCAAGGACTTCGGGGAGTGGATCAAGGCCTGGACAGAGGTCAAAGGCTGATCCGCCCGCGGGCGTGACGACGAGCGCGGACCACCTGCGACCGCCGGCTCCCTCCGTGGGCCGGCGAGTCGCGGCGTGGTCGCATCGCCACCCGCGGATCCGCCTCGGGTTGGTCCTTGCACTCCCGGTCGCGTGGCTCGGGGTCGTTTACCTCGGGTCGCTCGCGATGCTGTTCCTCAACGCTTTCTGGTCGACTGACCCGTTCACCTCGCTCGTCGTCCGAACGTTCACCCTGGACAATTTCGTCGAGCTGTTCTCGACAGCGGTCTATCGCACGGTCACCGCTCGGACGGTCGGGATGGCGATCCTGGTCACCGCGACCTGCATCGTCCTCGCCTATCCGATCGCCTTCTATATGGCCAAGGTGGCATCGCCAAGGACCCGCGGCGTCCTGGCCGTCGCCGTCCTGATGCCGCTTTGGGCGAGCTACCTCATCAAGGCCTACTCGTGGCGGCTGATCCTCTCCGACGGCGGCGTCCTCGACTGGATCCTCAAGCCGCTCGGCCTGTCCGGTCCGGGGTTCGGGGACGTCGCGATCTGGCTGACGTTCACCTACCTGTGGCTCCCGTTCATGATCCTGCCGATCTTCGCGGGGCTCGAACGCATCCCGAGCTCCCTGCTCGAGGCGTCGGCCGACCTCGGCGGCCGTGGCTGGATGACGTTCCGTCGGGTGATCCTGCCGATGTCGATCCCGGCCGTCGTCGCGGGCTCGATCTTCACCTTCGCGCTGACGCTCGGTGACTACATCGTGCCCGGCCTCGTGTCGACGACCCAGTTCATCGGCAACGTCATCGTCATCAACGTCGCCCAGGACCTGCCATTCGCGGCCGCCTACTCGCTCGTGCCGTTGGCGATCATCCTCGTCTACCTGCTCGTCGCGCGGCGCCTCGGCGCCTTCGAGGCCTTCTGATGCTCGGCGGCGCACTCGCGCGATTCGGGTTACGTCTGGCGACGGCCGTCGTGCTCGTATTCATCTACGTGCCCCTGGCACTCGTCGTCATCTATGCGTTCAACGAGAGCGGGACGTCCGCCTGGCCGCCATCAGGATTCAGCACGAGATGGATCGGCGAGGCGATCGCGAACACAGGGCTCCAGCAGGCCTTCCTCACGTCTGTCGGCGTCGCCCTCGTCGCGACCGCGATCGCCATGCTCCTCGGCGCTCTCGCCTCGCTCGCCGTGTCGCGATATTCGTTCTTCGGGCGCGAGACGATCTCGTTCGTCCTGATCCTCGCCATCGCCCTGCCGGGGGTCGTGACAGGGATGGCGCTCTCCACGACGTTCGGCTCGCTCCACGTGCCGCTCGGGTTCATGACGGTCGTGGTGGGCCACGCGACCTTCTGCATCGTCCTCGTCTACAACAACGCGATCGCACGGTACCGGCGGATGTCGAGCTCGTTCGAGGAAGCGTCCGCCGATCTCGGCGCGGACAGCTTCCAGACGTTCCGCTATGTCACCTTCCCGGCCCTTCGGTCGGCCTTGATCGCGGGTGGCCTGCTCGCCTTCGCGTTGTCGTTCGACGAGGTCATCGTCACGATCTTCATGGCGGGCGGCCTCAAGACGCTGCCAATCTGGATCTTCCAGAGCTTCCGGCTCGCCAACCAGGTCCCGTTGGTGAACGTCGCGGGCCTCGCGGCCATCCTCTTGTCGGTCGTCCCGGTCTACCTTGCGACGCGGTTAAGCGGAGGCGTCGTCGGCGCCCGCGGTTAGCACAGCGTCACCACTTCATCCCGATCGATGACCCACTGATCGCCGTGGCGAGGATGAGGAGGGATGTCGCGACAGCCGCGAAGCGATCCAGCAACGTGCGCACCGGGCACCTCCCCCGACCCATGGTCGGAGTCTCAAGGCGGCCGACCCCTCCGTGGAGTGCCCGGTCCGATGCCGCCAACCGCAGTATCGAAGACGCCGCTTAGCTGCGACTAAACCGGTGGCGCCTCCGGGGCGCCACCAGCAGCTGAGGACGCGTCCTCCCCGGGCATCGACGGTATGCGGTCGGCCGCGAGGAATGCATTCGGATCGTCCTTG
>JBJMNA010000157.1:0-8797 GCA_045804485.1 Chloroflexota bacterium | reverse complement strand
GCGCCCCATCCACGAGAACATCGCCGCGCCGCTCTACAACCGGATCGCCCGCTGGGGACCGCTGAACGCGCGGCGCGAGCGTGCAAGGGTCGGCGACGCGATCGAGAAGCTGCAGATCGACACGCGCGCGGCCAGTCAGGCCCGGCGGCTGCGAGGTCGCGCAGGAGCTCGTAGATCTCGCGCTTGGTGCCGATATCGATCCCGCGCGTCGGGTCGAAGCAGAGCATCGTCCGGACCCCGCCGGCCACCCATCGGGCGATGGTGACCTTCTGCTGGTTCCCGCCCGACAGTCGGCGCACCTCGCCCTGGGCTCGTGTGTCGATCTGCAGCTGGTCGATCCCGGTCTTGACCCGGCGCCGTTCGGCTGCCACATCGATGACGCCCCACCGTCGCAAGGGCGCCGTGAACGGCAATGCGATGTTCTCGCGGACAGACCGTTGCATGAGCAGGGCCTCCGCGCGATCGGCGGGTACGTAGACGAGACCGGCCCGGATGGCATCGGCCGGGTGGCCGAACGAGACCGCCTTCCCATCGACGGCGACCTCGCCGCTCGCGGGACGGTCCGCGCCGGACAGGATGTCGAAGAGCTCGTCCTGTCCCTGGCCCTCGAGCGCGACCACGCCGAGGACCTCGCCCGGGTACAGCTCGAACGAAACGTCCTTGAGCTTCGTCCCGGCTTGGAGGTTCTTCGCGCTGATGCGCGGGACCACGCTGGCGGCGCCTGGTGCCGGCGTCGCGACGGTCGCGCGCGGAGGCATGCCCTTGACGATGTCGCCGAGCATCAGCGCGACGATCCGCTCCTCGGAGCCCTCGGTGACGTCGACGACGCCGACCGTCTCGCCTTCGCGCAGGACGGTCGCACGGTCACAGACCGCCGCGATCTCGATCATCCGATGCGAGATGAAGATGACCGACCGGTCCGTGCCGCGTTGGCGGCCGATGACTTCGAGCACGCGTTCGGTCAGGTCGGCAGGCAGCGCCGCGGTCATCTCGTCGAGCATCAGGATCGCGGGGTCGATCGCCAGCGCACGCGCGAGGTCGATCACCCGGAGCGTCGCGAGCGGGAGATGGCGCGCCGTCGCGGTCAGGTCGATGCGCGGGATGCCGAGCTCGCCGAGCCACGTCAGGAAGGGCCCGACCGGGGTGTGCGTGAGGCGGAGGTTCGAGACGATATCGAGGTCAGGGACGAGCGACGGTTCCTGGTAGACGGACACGATGCCCCCGCGTCGCGCCTCGGCCGGGGAACTGGCGACGTAGGGCTTGCCCCGGACGAGGATCGTCCCGCCGTCCGGGCGGACGGCGCCGGTCAGGATCTTGACGAGGGTGCTCTTGCCAGCGCCATTGGCGCCCATCAGTGCGTGGACTTCGCCGGGCCGCACGACCAGCGATGCGGATCGCAGCGCCGCGACGGCGCCATAGTGCTTGGCGACCCCGGTTGCCTCGAGCAGCACGTCCGTCATGGTCGTCGACCGGTCCTCGTGTGGTTGAGAGACTGGGCTGAAGTGTGGCACGGGGATGCCGGCGTGAACCGGCACCCCCGTGCGAGATCGCGATAGGCGGCGGGGAGATCAGCTCTCGCCCGGCCCCTTGCAGTCCTTGACGGCGGACGCCTCGTAGGTCGTCCAGTCCTTGACGGTGAGGCCGAGCGGCCAGATGTCCGGAAGGCCCGGGATCTGCGCCGCGGTCAGCTTGGCCTTGCCCTCGGCGGTGGTGTTGTCCCACAGCTCGGGGGTGACGTGGACGTTGACGTCGGACGGCTTGTCACCGGCGAGGATCTTCTCGCCAAGGACGACGCCCGCGCCACCGACTGCCGGCGGGTTGGTCACGGCCGCGCCCTTGAGGCCCGGGATCGTGAGCAGCTGCTTGACGAAGCCGCTGTTGTCGGCGCCGACGATCGGCACCAGGTGGTTGGCCTTCTGGAGCGCCTCGACGATGACGTTGTCGATGCCGGACGTCCAGACGCCGTCGAACTTGGTGCCGCTGCCCAGGATCTCGTTGATCTGGTCAGTGCCCTTCTTCTGGTCCCATTCCGTGGAGGTCTCCTTGGCGATCGTGATGCCCGGGAATTCGGCCATCGCGCGCTTGAAGCCCTTGTCACGGTCGGTGTCGGCCGGATGGCCGGGGATGCCGCGCATGTAGACGACCGCGCCCTTGCCGCCGAGCTGCTGGAACAGCCACTTGGCGCCGAGGTACGCGTAGTTCTCCTGGTCGTTCGAGAGGTTGTAGGCGCCGGGGGCGCTCACAGGCGCGTCGATCGCGACGACCGCGATGCCCGCGTCGATCGCTTCCTTGATGGCCGGATTCAGCGAATCCTTGTCAGCCGGGTTGACCAGCAGGACCTTGACGCCCTTGGCGATCAGATCGCGGATCTGGGCGAGCTGGCCGGTCGCATCGGTCTTCTCGGAGAGGACCGTGACGCCCGTGACGTTGCCCTGCTTGACGGCCTGCGCCTTGGCGGAGCAGATCATCGCCTCGCGCCAGCCGTTGCCGACCGCGCCCGGGTTCGAGATGCCGACGGTGATGTTGCCCGCCGCCCCGGCGGAACCGCCGGCGGCCGCGCTGGCGCCTTTCGATGCGCCCGGGGCGGTCGATGCGCCCGAGGTCGAGCAGGCCGACGCGACGATCGCGACGGCGCCGAGGCCGATCAACAGCCTCGTGCGGATGGATCCCTTGTTCATGCGTTCTCCTCTTGTACCAACCGGTCGCGACAGGGCGTCGCGCCGTTGACCTGGACATCCCCGGATCCCGGGGACGCGCGGGACGAATCCGATCTGTCTCACCTCCTGCACGTGCGTGCCGAACCTCAGCCCTCCCCGGCAAGGCTCCCGGCGATCCGCCGTGCGTGCTCTCGATAGGCTGCGTCGAAGAGTTCCCGCGAGCGATCGGCGCCTACGACCGATGCCCGGGTGATGACCGGCGGCAATGCATCCCGCTCCGCGAGCAGGCGTGCCGTCCGGACCTTGATCGAATTGACGATGGCGATGGCGGTGATGGTCGAGCCCGGTCCCACCGGCGTGTCGACACCCTCGATCGAGACGAGCGCGTCGGCGTGCGGTGTGCACAGGTCGATGACGAGGTCCGACTCCTCCATGAGCCGGCTGCCGACGCTCGGATCGGGCGGGTCCGCTTGCGATTGCGCGACGGAGGTTACCCCGACCACGCGAATCCCGCGCTGTCGGGCGCCCCGTGCCATCTCGACCGGCACCGCCGACAGGCCGCTCGCCGAGAAGACGATCAGCATGTCGTGGGGACCGAAGGTGAAGTTCGACAGGATCGCCTCGGCGAGACCGGACGTCCGCTCGATGAACATCGCCTGGCGCTGGCCGTTGGAGCCGACGACCTGGGTGTGGAACGTCATCGACAGCTCGACCATCGGGTTGAACCCCGGGTACGAGCCGTAGCGCGGAAACATCTCCTCGACCGGGATCCGCGAGTGGCCCGTGCCGAACAGGTGGACCAGACCGCCTGCCGCGATCGTCTCGGCGCACCACTGGCTGGCCTGCTCGATGGCGTCGGCCTGCGTGGAGGCGAGCCGTTCGAGGAGCTCCGTCGCCGCATCGAGCCACTCGAGGACCGGGGCCGACGTCGCGTGATCGGTCATCGCGCGCCGGTCGTCACGGTGGCGCCGGCGGCGACTGCTTCCCAATGACGCGATCCCATCGAGCGGTAGGCGGCATCGAGGACTGCATTGACCGCGAGGCCGTCGTGGAACGTCTCGCGCGGCGCGGCGCCGGTCCGGAATGCCTCGACCATGTGACCCATCATCTCGTCGTGGCCGTGGACGTAGGTCTCGTTCGGCACCGGGAAGACCCAGCCCGTGTCGGAGTCGGCCTTCTCGCCCAGATAACCCGCCGGCTCCTCGATGAAGGCGCGGATCGACGTCGACGCCATGTCGTTGATGACCCGCCCACCGGTCCCGGTGAGCTCGAACCGACCCTCGAGCCCGCCCCTGCTCGACCACGAGACGTCCATCGTGGCGGCACGTCCGTCGTCGAACCGCATGACCATGACCGCGTTGTCCTCGCCGGTCGTCCGGCCCCGATGGACGAGCGTGTCGCCCCACGCGAACGCCTCACGGATGACCTGGTCCTTCCCGAAGAGATAGCGGGCGGCCTCGATGCCGTGCGAGGCCATGTCGAGGAGCGCGCCGCCCCCGGATGTCTCGGCATCCCAGAAATGTGCGGCATGCGGGCCGCTGTGGGCCTCGCGCGACCGGAACGTCACCGGGGTGCCGATCGATCCGGCGACGACCAGTTCGCGCATCCGCATGATCTCGGCATTGAAGACGACGTTCTCGAGATAGCCGTGCCAGATCCCGGCGTCGGTCGCGAGGCGGACCATCTCGGCGGCCTCGTCCAGGTTGCGAGCGAGAGGCTTCGTGCAGGCGACACCTTTTCCGTATTTCGCTGCGGTCCGGACGGCCTCGACGTGCAGCTGGTTCGGGAGAGAGACGACGACGAGGTCGACCTCGGGGTCCGCGCAGACGGCCTCGATCGAGTCGGTCGTCCGCGCGTAGGCGTTGCGCGTGGCGAACGACTCGCGTCGTTCCGCGTCCCGGCCGTATGCCACGACGCGACGGGCGGCCGGGACGTACCGGAGTCCCTGGCTGTGGAACTCGCCGATGAACCCCGTCCCCAGCATGCCGATCCCGACCGTCTCGCGCACCTCTTAGTAGCCCGTGTCCGCGGTGCCCGAGGCGACCGCCTGGCTTGCCGGCGAACCGGCCTTGCGCGCTTTGAAGTCATCGAGGATCGTCGCCGTCGCGGTCGCACCGACGCGCGTGACGCCGAGCGCCATGACCTCGAGCAGGGCATCGAGCGTCCGGACGCCGCCGGCGGCCTTGACCCCGGTCCGCGGCGCGGTGTTCGCCCGCATCAGCCGGAGGTCGTCATGGGTCGCGCCGGACGGCGCGAACCCCGTCGATGTCTTGACGAAGTCGCCGCCCGCGGCTTCCGTCAGGCGGCATGCCCGGATCTTCTCGTCGTCGGTGAGGTAGGCGTTCTCGAAGATGACCTTGACGATGGCGCCCGCCGCGTGCGCGACGTCGACGACGGCCCGGATGTCGTTCTGGACGTCGGCGTCGCGGCCCGACTTCAGTGCGCCGATCTGCAACACCATGTCGAGCTCGCGCGCGCCATCGCCGATGGCCCGGACGGATTCGAACACCTTGGTCTCCGTCCGATGATTGCCGTGCGGGAAGCCGATCGTCGTTCCCACGGCCACGTCCGTGCCGTCGAGGATCTCGCGGGCGCGAGAGACGTCGGCCGGTCGCACGCACACCGAGGCGACGTCGTACGCCAGGGCGAGCCGGCAGCCAGCCTCGACGAACGCGTCATCGAGCTCCGGTCGCAGGAGCGAATGGTCGATCGTCTTGGCGACGTCGCGATAGGTCAGGTCGTCGATCTGTGTCATGGGACTCACTTGATGTACGGGCGGAGGACGTCGCGGGCGAGCAGGAACCCGCGTTTGATCAGGTCGTCGGTCTTCTCGAAGTCGCGATCCTCGTGCTCGATGATCACGTCGCCGTCGTAGCCGGCGCGCCAGAGGGCCGCGAACAGCGGCGCCCATTCGACGTCGCCGAGCCCAGGCAGCCGCGGCACCTGCCAGCCGATCCCCATCGAGAAGACCCCGCGTTCGTAGAGCGCCTCTCGATCGATCCAGAGGTCCTTGGCCTGGACGTGAAGGATGTGCGGCCCGAACTCGCGGATGAACCGCGGGATGTCGATCATCTGGAGGATGAGGTGCGACGGGTCGAAGTTGAGACCGATCGTCCCGCCCCACTGCTCGAGGATGCGGCGCCAGATGCGCGGGGTCGTCGCGAGGTTGTGACCGCCGGGCCACTCATCGCGGGTGAAGAGCATCGGGCAGTTTTCGATGGTGAGCTTGCGCCCGTGGTCGTCGGCGAAGGCGACGATGTCCGGCCACACGCGGAGAGCTTCCTCCCAGTTGGCGTCCTGGTCCTTGGACCCGTCGGCGCCCATGAACGTGTTGACGAGCGGAACGTCCATCGCCTCGGCCGCGGTGATGACCTTCTTGAGATGAGCGATCACCTCGGCCCGATGCTCGCGATCGGGGTGCAGCGGGTTCGGGTAGTAGCCGAGCCCGGAGATGACGAGCCCCTTTGCGCCGATCTCGTCGACGATCTCGCTCGCCTGACCGCCCGACAGGTTCGCGACGTCGATATGGCTCGTGCCGGCATACCGGCGCGTCGCGCCTGCGGTACGCGGCCAGCAGGCGATCTCGATGCTCTCGAAGCCGTTCGTGGCGGTCCAGTCGACGACGTCCGTGAGCGGTGTCTCCGGGAACGGCGCAGTCAGCAGCCCGAGTCTCATCGGATGTGGGCCTCCTGGCCCGTCCCGGTGGCCGTCGGGACCGGATCGCGGACGACGTCGACCCAGCGACCGATCCTCGCGCTCTCGGCGATCGCGTCGTTGACCAGCATCTCGTCGTGGCCATCGGCGAAGGTCGGGTAGGTCGGGCGAGCGGACGGACCGCCGGCGGCCACGTCGGCATAGACCGCGCGGAAGTGCGCGGCGAAGGTGTCGCCGAAGCCTTCGACATGACCGCCAGGGAGCGCTGCCGCAGCGCGTCCCGAGGCTTCCATGAGTGCAGGGTTCCTGATCAGGATCTCGTTCGGCCGCTCGCGATGGCCGACCCACATCTGGTCGGGTTGCTCGGAATCCCAGGCGACCGACGCCGCCGACCCGTCGATCTCGTACTGGAGCGAGTTCTTCCGGCCCGCGCTGATCTGGCTGATGCTGACGGCGCCGCGGGCGCCGTTCTCGAATCGGAGGAGGATCGTCGCGGCGTCCTCGGTCGCGATCCGCCGGCTCACGGTTTCGGCGGACACGTCGGTCGTGAACGTCTCCACCGGGCCCGTCGGCTCGCGCCGTGCCTCGATGAAGGTCGCGAGATCGGCCATCACCGATGTGACGCGCTGGCCGGTGACGAAGGTCATGAGGTCGAGCCAGTGCGAGCCGATGTCGCCGACCGCGCGCAGCGCACCGCCGCGACCCGGCTCGAGGCGCCAGTTCCAGTCGGTCTCGAGGAGCAGCCAATCCTGGAAGTAACGGCCCGTCACGAGCCGGACGTCTCCGAGCTCACCGCCCGTGACGACGTCGTGGGCATGCTGGTTGAGGGGGTAGTAGCGGATGTTGAAGTTGGCTGCGTTGACGACGCCGGCCTCTGCGGCTGCCGCGACGAGCTGGCGGGATTCGTCCGGGGTCATCGCCAGCGGCTTCTCGCAGACCACATGGCGCCCGGCGCCCAGGATCTCGAGCGTTTGCGGCAGGTGGAGGTCGTTCGGTGAGGTGACATGGACGACCTCGACGCCGGGGTCGCGGAGAAGGTCCTCGAGTGAGTCGTACGCACGCGCGACCCCCAGGGTCGCTGCGCGGGCCGCACCACGTTCAGGGTTGCTGCCGAGGACGCCGCGGACCTGCACGCCGATGCGCCGCAGCGCCTCCACGTGGACGGTGCCGATGAACCCGGTGCCGATGACGGCCGCGCCGATGTCGGCGATCCTCCTCATCCGCACATCCTACTTTGTCATGTCAAGTGCAAAAGTCCGCGTTTCTGCCGCAGAAGGGCGTATCATCCGCCGATGGTCACCGACCTTCGCGACCCAGACGCCGACCGTCCGACCCGCTTCGGGCCGGTGCCGGACGAGGCGCTCGATGCCCTGGTCGTCGTGCTCGACGAGATCCGCTTCGGGCGGTCGCGGTCACGGTCCGAGCTCGTCGCGCGGACCGGCCTCGGACGAGCGATCGTCGCCCAGCGCGTCGGCGAGCTCATCGAGCGCGGGCTGGTCGCCGAGGGCGAGGTCGGGCCGAGCACGGGCGGCCGCCCACCACGCCAGCTGACGTTCCGCGCGGACGGCGGCTACATCCTCGTCGCGGACCTCGGCGCGACGAGCATCGATGTCGCCGTGACGACGCTCGATGGCCGGATCCTCGGTCACCGTGGCGAACCGTCACGGATCGAGGCGGGCCCCGAGACCGCGCTCGACCGGGTCGACGTGCTGTTCGAGTCGCTCGTCAGCACGACCGAGGGACTCCCCGGCAGGCTCTGGGGGATCGGCATCGGCGTCCCGGGACCGGTCGAGTTCGAATCGGGGCGGCCGATCTCACCACCGATCATGCCGGGCTGGGACGGCTATCCGATCCGCGACCGGTTCGCCGCCCGGTACGGAGCGCCCGTCTGGGTGGACAACGACGTGAACGTCCTGGCGCTCGGGGAGTGGCGGTCGGGAGTCGCCGCCGGGCATGCGAATGTCGTCGTCGTCAAGGTGGGGACGGGCATCGGCGCCGGGATCATCTCGGACGGCCACCTCCACCGCGGTGCGCAGGGGAGCGCCGGTGACGTGGGCCACATCCAGGTCACCGACGACCCCTCGGTCGTCTGCCGGTGCGGGAACATCGGCTGCCTCGAGGCGCTCGCCGGCGGCGCGGCGATCGGGCGCGCGGGCCAGGTCGCCGCCGAGGACGGCCGCAGCGCGCGCTTGCAGACGGCCCTCGATCAGCGCGGCACGGTCACCGCAGAGGATGTCGCGCGCGCCGCGTCGTTCGGCGATCCGGTGGCGGTGGCCCTGCTGGGTGACGCCGGGCGACGTGTCGGGTACATGCTCGCGAGCATCGTCAACTTCTTCAATCCGTCCCTCGTCGTCATCGGCGGGGGAGTGGCCAACAGCCCGGACCAGCTCCTGGCCGCGATCCGCGAGACCGTCTACCGCCGGTCGTTGCCGCTTGCGACAAGGGACCTTCTGGTCCAGCGCTCATCCCTTGGCGGGTTGGCCGGG
>JBJMNA010000156.1:0-6581 GCA_045804485.1 Chloroflexota bacterium | reverse complement strand
GTCGTTCGTCTACGCGATCATCAACACCATCCTCACGGCGATCCTCGGCGTGGACAGCGGCGAGTCGTATTACGGCCTGCTGGTCCAGCGGCTCCTCGTCAAACGATCGACCGGGCAAACCGATAAGCCGGGGCTCGTGATCCTCCAGATCGACGGGCTGGCGCACCCGATCCTCGCCGGACGGATGCGCGCGGGCTCAGTGAACACGATGGCCAACTGGGTCCGGGACGGCAGCCACAAGCTGTCGAAGTGGGAAGCGATCCTGCCGTCGATGACGTCCGGCAGCCAGGCGGGCATCCTGCACGGCAACAACGACGGGATCCCGGCGTTCCGCTGGTACGAACGCGACCGCCAGCACCTGATGGCGTCGAGCAACCCGGCCGACGCGACACTCATCATGTCGCGCATCTCGAACGGCGAGGGGTTGCTCTCGAACAACGGCGCGAGCATCTGCAACCTCCTGACCGGGGATGCCACGCGGTCGTACCTCACCACCGCAGCGATCAAGGCGGAGGGCGGTGGGATCGGCGACAGCAACGCCTTCATGTCGTTCTTCTTCTCGCCGACGGGCTACCTCCGCTCGTTCACGCTCTTCCTCGGCGAGTTCATCAAGGAGCTCTACCAGGCGCGCCGGACCCGGCGGTCCGGCGTCCGGCCGCAGATGCACCGCGGCATGAAGTACGCCGGGATGCGCGCCGCCAGCAACGTCATCCTCCGGGACGTCAATGTCGCCCTGATCATCGAGGAGATGTATCGGGGCACCAACGTCATCTATGCGGATTTCACCGACTACGACGAACTCGCGCACCACTGCGGCCCGGAGCGGGTCGAGTCGTTCGACGCGCTCGACGGCGTCGACGCGGCGATCGCGACGCTCGTCAAGGCGACCGACGAGGCCCCGCGGCCGTACAAGTTCGTCGTCCTGTCCGACCACGGCCAGAGCCTGGGCGAGACGTTCCTGCAGCGCTACGGCCTGAGCCTCGGCGAGTTCGTGCGCGGCCTGATGAGCGGGCGCGCGACGGTCTACGAGTCGAAGACGAAGGCCGAGGGTTCGGTCTTCGTCAACTCGTTCCTGTCGGAGATCACCCAGAGCAAGGGCGTCGGGCCGACGGTCGCGCGCGCCGCGCTGAAGAACAAGACGACCGACGGCGTCGTCGACCTCGACTCCGAGGAGGACGTGCAGCCGGTCGCCGACGAGTCGTCGATCGCCGTCGTCGGGTCCGGCAACCTCGGGCTCGTCTGGTTCACCGGGAACGACCGCCGGCTGACCGTCGAGGAGCTCGAGGAGAAGCACCCGGGACTCGTTGCGGCAGTCGCGTCGCATCCCGGTGTCGGTTTGCTGCTCGTCCGCTCTTCGACATACGGCGCCGTCGTCTTCGGACCGAACGGCACCCGCTACCTCGACGAGGACCGCGTCGAAGGCGAGGACCCGACGGCCCTCTTCGGCCCGCACACGATCATGAGCCTCAAGCGCGAGGATGCGATGGTCCATGCCCCGGACCTGCTGCTCCTCAGCCAGTACGACCCGAACCTCGGTGAGGTCGCGGCCTTCGAGGAGCTCATCGGCTCGCACGGTGGCCTCGGCGGGCCGCAGACGGAGCCGTTCATCCTCCACCCGGTCGACTGGACGCTCGACGAGGAGATCCCGCTCGGTGCGCCTGCCATCTACCGGAACATCCGGCGGTGGCTGAGCGACATCGGCATCGAGCTCGGCAAGCCGGCGCCCGCGACACCTCCGGCCGTCGCGGCCGATGTGACGCCGACTCCGGAAGCGGTCAGCGTCTAGGCCGCCGCGTCCAGGCGATCAGGCGGGCACGACGGCGTCCGGCGTCGTGAACTCGAGGCGCTCCGCGATCGGCAACGTTTGAAGCCTCGCGATCTTCTCCTCGATCGGACCGATCTGCGCGGGCTTGACCGACACATCGCTCCGCACCGCGAACGCGAGGTAGGGCCGGGCCATGGCATCGAGCTCTCGCTCGATGACGCCCCAGAAGCCATCGGCGGGCCACGGCGCAGCGAGCGTGGCCGGCCGATGCCAGGGACCGCCGGGATGGCGGACCCGACGCGCGGCACGGCGCCAGGCCGGCAGCATCGGGTGCGGGTCGACCGATGTCAGCGGGATCATCCACGGCGCCGTCGTCGTGTCAGCCCGTCCCGGATGCTCGCTCCCCGTGACATCTGGCCGGATCGGGTCGTCGCGGCTCGGGCGGTATGGCTCGCGCGGCGCGTCACGCATATCGGGGGACCGGCCGGTCGCGGCCATTCCCGGGTGGAGCGACGCGAGCCGTCGCGCGCCCGGTTCGACCGAGAGGTCATACCGCGCGCCGAGCTCGACCGCGCGCCGGAGCGCCCTGGCGCTGATGAACCGGTCGCCGAACCGTTGGGCGCGGCACGGCTCCCCGAATGCCACGCGATAAGCCTCGTACGCCATATCGACGCACTGATCGACCCACTCCGCATCGGCGTGATCGGCGACCCATCGTCCGGGCGTTGCCGTCAGCCGCAGAGCATGTGGATGGAGGCCGATGACGTCGCCCGCGGCCCGGAGCCGGTCCAACTGACCGCCGTACCGGTCCACGACCCAGCCCGGGGTGCCATACGCCTCGGCGATCTGCGGGTCCATCCGAAGGAACCAGCTGAAACGAACCGGGCGCCGCGTCGCGATGGTGAGCCGCTCGCGCCAGGCGTCGGCACGCTCGACCAGCCGCTCGAAGCCGGCCCACGGCGGTGCACCCGTCGGGACCTCGATGTCGTCGGGCTCGACGTCGAAGCACAGGATCGTCGGGATCGGTGGCGTCACGCGGCCAGCCTACGGGGATGGACCGTCCGCGTGCGGTCGATCCGGCGCATCATGCCTCCACCGCACCGCGAGGAGACGCTCAGTGGCGAAGATCCACTACGAGGCCGACGGTCCGGTCTCGCCCGACCGCTTCATCGCTGCGCTGACCGACTTCGGGCCTGCTCGACCGGAGCTATGGCCCGGTCTCGACGCCAAGTTCTTCGAGCTCCACGATCGCGGCGACACCTGGGCGGACGTGACCGAGGGGACGGACATCTTTGGCGGCGTGTGGGCGCGCGAGCACTACGACTGGTCCGAGGCTGGCACGGTTCGGCTGACACTCAGGGAGGCCCGCGATTTCCGACCAGGGACGGTGACAACGTACCGGGTGACACCGGGTCCGAATGGCGGGGCTCACGTCGCCGTCGACTTCCAGCGGACGGCGGCCAGCCTCCGCGGTCGCTTGGTGGGGGTGCTCGTCACGCTCGCCGGCGCACGGCGGTTCCGGTCGGAACTGCGTCAGGCGATGGAGCGCCTCGGGACCGTCGGCGCCTAAACCGCGCCGCTCGGCGTCAGATCGGTCGCGTGATCCCCGCTGGATCGACCGCGGCGTCTGCTCCCGCCGTCTGCGTGGCCTCGGACGTGTCGCCTGCGGCCATGTCTATCCCGACGTCCGTCGCCGTGACGACCTCGGTCTCGACCGTCTCGACGTCGGCTTTGGTGTCCTCGAGATCAGCATCGATCTGGAGCGGATCGTCCTGTGGCGCGAAGCGGTCTCTGACCCGCCGGATCGTCCGGCCCGCACGCTCCCGGACCGGCGGCTGGGCCAGGATCACCGCGACGGCGACGCCTGCGATGACGACCGCGCCGGCCGCGATGCCCCACCGCGACCGAGAGAGCGGACGCGCTCGCGAGCCGAGCCGGACGAGCGCCCCGGCGCCAGCGAGCGCGGGTCCGAGGTCGACGTCCGGCCAGTCGATGGCCCGCCAATCGAACCCTGCCCGCTTGCCATCCTCGGACCGTCCCCGCTGGACCGTCGGCAATTCCACCGTCGGCAGCCGAACGCCGGACAACGCGTTGACGATCTGCTCGCGGTCGATCTCGGGAAGGCGGAGCTCCGGCAAACGGACCTCCCTGACGGGAAGTTCAGGCATCTGGCGTCCTCCTGCGAGAGAGCGATGGCTGTTCGGCCAAAGGATACCCCGGGCCAGCGCCGAAGGGGGCGCACGGAGTGCCGCCCGGCGGCGTTTCTCGCGCGGTACAGTAGGTCAGCCGATGTCGGTACCGGACCGTCAGCCACCTCGTCGGTGGCACCCGGATGCGCTCGGCGGGGGTTCACCATCGATGGATCGATCGAGGGCTCGTCGTTGAGCCGGCGTCGGACGCTGGCGATCGGCGCGGGAGTCGCTGCCGCCGGTGCGGCGCTCGGCCGGCGCCGGACGGCGCGCGTGCGGACGGATCCATTCGATCCAGATGCGATCCGCGCCGAGACCGCCGCCGAGCGGACGGCGGCTGTCGTCGCCCAGCCGCGCGTCCGGCGGTCGGACCTCGCGCAGACCTATGCGCCCGCGATCTCCACGGCCGTCGAGCCGCTGCTCCACGGCCGGCGCTACTTCCCGCGGATGCTCGCCGACATCGCGGCGGCGACCGATCACGTCCATCTGCTGATCTACGGCTACAAGTCCGGCGACATCGGCGAGACGTTCCTGACCGCCCTGGCCGAGCGCGTAGCCGCCGGCGTCGAGGTCCGCCTCGCGGTCGACGCGATCGGCAGTGAGGTCGACTTCGGGAGCAAGGCGTTGTTCCGTCGCCTGCGCGAAGCAGGTGTCGAGGTCGTCGCGCACGATGGGATCGTCGTCGTTCGGTCCGGTCGGATCGGGACGCGTTCGTTCATGCCGCACGGCGAGGACCTCCTCCACTTCGACCATCGCAAGATGGCCGTGATCGACGGCCGGGTCGGCTACGTCGGTGGCAGCGGGATCGAGGACCACTACAACGACGAGCGCTTCTACGACGTCATGTGCCGGGTCGAAGGCCCGATCGTGGCGCAGCTCCAATCGGTCTTCCTCCTATCGTGGCGTCATCACGGGGGCGGAGCGCCGGATGACCCGGCCCTGACGCGGTACTTCCCGCCCGAGGTCCTGCGTGTCGCTCCCGACGCAGCCGTCCGGACGCCGACGACGGTCCTCTGGAACGTCCCGGGAACGGGCCACCACCCGATCAGCGATGCCATCGAACAGGCCCTCGACGACGCCGCCGACCAGATCCACATCGTCAACCCGTACATCTCGAACCGCGCGATCCTCGAACGCCTCCACGCGGCCGCGCTGCGTGGCGTCAAGGTCCGGCTCATCGCGCCCGGCAAACCGACGCCGCCGTATCCCGCGGCCGCGTTCCGGCACTGGTACGGCCGGCTGCTCGACGCCGGGGTCGAGATCCTGCTCCACCCGGAGATGGCGCACGCCAAGGTGCTCCGGATCGACGAGCAGGTCCTCATCGGTGGCTGCAACCTCGACGACCTGTCCCTGTTCCGCAACGACGAGCTCGATCTGCTGTTCGCCGACCCGGCCGTCGCCGAGCTCACGGAACGGAACATCTTCGACGAGCTCGAGGGGATGTCGACACCGGCGCTCGCCGTCACGGCGGGTCGCCAGAGAGCGTGGAACGCGGCGATGGATCGCGTCTCGCGGTTCCTGTAGTCGTGCCGCGACGTGCGGCGCATACTGGCCAGCCAAGAAGAGTAGGAGTCACGGCATGAGCATCGGTCCCGTCGAATACATCGCGATCGCGTTTCCGGGGAACAAGTTCTCGGGCAAGATCGTTCCCGCGATCCAGGAGCTCCAGCAAGCCGGCACCATCAAGGTGCTCGACCTCGTGATCATCAGCAAGGACGGCGACGGCAACGTCACGGCCGTCGAGCTGTCAGAGGCGAGCCCCGAGGAGAAGGCGACGCTCGCCGCACTCGGCGTCGAGAGCAGGAACCTCCTCGGCCAGGAAGACATCGAGGATATCGGCAGCGCGCTCGACCCGAACTCGACCGCCGGTCTGATGATCTGGGAGAACGTCTGGGCGGCGCGGTTCGCGCAGTCGCTGCGCGACGCCGACGGCATCCTGATCGCGAACGGCCGCATCCCCGTCCAACTCGTCGAGGACCTGATGGCGGAGTCGGTCTCCTGACCGCTCACACACCGATCGAACGCCACATCGAAACCGAGAGGAGTCACCCACGATGATGATGCGACGCCGAGGTGGCCTGGTCCGGGCCGCGGCAACCACAGCGGTCGTGGCCGGTACGGCCGGAGCCGTCAGCCACCATCAGCAGCAGAAGTACGCGCAGCAGGCCGAGGCCCAGGCGTACGAGCAACAGCAGGCTGCTCCGCCCCCACAGCAGTACGCGCCGGCCCCGGCCGCAGCGCCCGAGGACCCGCAGATCGCCCAGCTCCAGAAGCTGGCCGACCTCCACACGGCGGGCATCCTGTCCGACGAGGAGTTCGCGGCAGCGAAGGCGAAGGCGCTCGGGATCTGATCGCCGCCTCTCCACGCTGACCCGTGGCGCGGGTCCGGTCTCGCTTCGGCGGGCCCGGCCCGCGCCGCTTCGTGTGAGCCCCGGGCCCGTCAGCCGCTCGGGATGATCGGCTCGGGCTGTGGACCGGGTCGGATCGGATCCGATACCAAAGGCGCCGTGTCGGTGTCGATCGCGATCTCGGGTGCCGGTGGTCGGTCGCCGAGCACCTGGAGGACCGCCCGCCAGCTCGCGGATATCACGCCGAGGACGGGCACGGCCAGGAACATCCCGACGACG
>JBJMNA010000155.1:0-5181 GCA_045804485.1 Chloroflexota bacterium | reverse complement strand
TTCACCCCTGACCTGCTGCCCTCGGACGTGTCCGGGCTGTCGATCTACAACCAGAAGACCCAGGAGTTCGAGTTCCGCCCTGGGCCGTTCTTCAGCCAGGTCGTCCTCGCCGACGAGATCAACCGCGCGACGCCGAAGACCCAATCCGCCCTGCTCGAATGCATGGAGGAGCGGCAGGCGACGATCGACGGCACGACCTACACGATGCCCGATCCATTCCTTGTCATCGCCACGCAGAACCCGATCGAATACGAGGGGACCTTCGCGCTGCCCGAAGCGCAGCTCGACCGGTTCATGCTGCGGCTTCGGCTCGGCTACCCCCAGCCCATCGAGGAGATCGTCATCCTCGACGAGCAGAAGCGGTCACATCCTCTCGACGTCCTCGAGGAGGTCCTGACCGTCGAGGACCTGCGTGAGATGCAGGCTGCGGTCCGCGAGATCTACGTGGATTCGACGCTGTCGGACTACATCGTCCGGCTCGTGAACGGGACGCGGAACCATCCGGATGTCTATCTCGGCGCGTCGCCGCGCGGGTCCATCGCGCTCTATCGCGCCGGCCAGGCGCTCGCGGGGCTCCTCGGCCGTGACTACGTCATCCCCGACGACATCAAGGCCCTTGCCGAGCCCGCCCTGGCGCATCGACTGATCATCAAGACGAGCTCGTCGATCCACGACGTCCAGGCCGGCCAGGTCGTCCGCGAGCTGCTCGAATCGACCTCCGTCGAGGGCATCCGACCGACCGGCGGGGGACCGGTCGAGCTCCGGGCTGCCGGACGTGGGTCGTCCACGGCGACGACCTCCTAGCGCCGATCGGCGAGGCGACGTGACGGACGGGGCACGACCGTGATCCGCAAGCTCGAGCTGCTCATCCTCACGGTCGTCCTTGTCGTGGCGGCCTTCTCGACCGCTGAGCCGTTCCTCTTCTACCTCCTGTATCTCGCGATCATCGTCATCGGCGGCTCGTATGTCCTCGTCCGGCTCGGTCTCTCCGACCTCGAGGCCGGCTATGCGGTCAGCCAGCTCCACGGCCATGTCGGAGACCGGATGCGGGTGACCTACACGCTCCGCAACACCAGCCGGATGCCCAAGCTCTGGCTCGAGATCCACAACCCGACGACGCTCCCGGGCGGGCTTCCCGGCCGCGCCATCACGCTCGGCGGGCGGAGCGAACGTTCGTGGCTCATCCGTGCGCCTTTGTCGCGGCGCGGCCACTTCCGGATCGAGCCGCTCCACATCCGGACCGGTGATCCGTTCGGCTTCTTCGAGGCCTCCGCGACGGTCGGGCAGGGGATCAGCGTGGTCGTCTATCCGCGCATCGAGCCGCTGCCGCGCTGGCGCCTTCCGGCCGCCTCGGTCGAGGGCAGCCATGCATCACCCGTCCGAACGCTCCAGACGACACCCATGGCGACGTCGGTGCGGCCGTACGCGCCGGGTGACGCGATGAATCGGATCCACTGGAAGACCACGGCACGTCACGGCGAGATCCAGGTCAAGGAGTTCGACCTCGAGCAGACCGCCGACGCCTGGATCATCCTCGACCTCCAGCGGAGCGTCCAGACGGGGAGAGGCGACGACTCGACGACCGAGGTCGCGATCCGCGCGGCCGCGTCGATCGCGGACCGCGCGCTCCAGGAGAACCGCGCCGTCGGGATGACGGTCAACGTCGGACGGACGGCGTTCCTGCCACCCGATCGCGGCGGCCGCCAGCACCTCAAGATCATGCAGCTCCTCGCGGCCGTCGAGGCCGACGCGAGCACGCCGCTCGTCGAGACGCTCATCGCGACCGTCGGTCGGCTCCGCCGCGGGATGACCGCCGTCATCATCACGGCCTCGCTCGATCCGTCATGGGTGCGGCCGCTCGCCGCGTTGCGGACCCGCGGCGTCGGCTGCGTCGTCGTGACCGTGGATGCGCCGGCCTTCGCGAAGGTCGTCCCGACGAGCCCGACCGGTCCGACCGGCGAAGCCGTCGAACCGGACACCGAGGCCGATGAGCTCGCGGCCAAGCGGATGCGGGCCCTGCGGCACGCCCTCGCGGAGTACGAGCTCCGGTCCTACACCATCACGCCCGGCAAGGCGCTCGGCGAGGTGCTGTCGCGATGAACGTGAACGGCCGGCGCATCGCGCTCACGCCGGCGGAGGGCTGGCTGACGCTGCTCCTCGTGACCGCCATGGCGGTCGTCCTGGCCTTGGCGGTCGACGATTCCCGCTGGGTCCTCGGCCGGTCGGAATACCTCGACATGCTCGTCTTCACCGCGCTCGGCGGCGTCCTCGTCGGGTTCGTGGGTCCGAAGGTGGGCTGGGGCCGCTGGCTGACCTACCTCGTCGGCGCCATCTTCGCGGCGCTCATCGTGCCGATCCTGGCCGGCCTCGATCTGTACACGCATGGCGCATCGATCCACGATCTGTTCGTCGCGACGGCGAACTCGGTCGTCCAGGCGTGGCTCGATCTGTCGATCCGCAATCTCTCCGCCACCGAGCAGTACCTTCACTTCGTCTACATCCTCGGCATCGTCGTCTGGGCGACGTCGATGTTCGCGTCGTACGCCGTCTTCGGGCACCACCGGCCGCTCAATGCGGTCGTCGTCATCGGCGTCGTGCTGCTCGCGAACATGTCGCTGACCTATAGCCCGCAGCTGCCGTACCTGATCGTCTTCAGCATCGCCTCGCTGTTCCTGCTGATCCGGTCGCACGTCTTCGACGAGCAATCGGAGTGGATGCGACGACGGATCGGCGACCCAGCGTCGATATCGTCGGTGTATCTCCGAGGCGGCACGATCTTCATCGCCGTGGCGGTCCTCGCCTCGGCCGTCCTGACCCAGACCGCTGCGTCCGCGCCGCTGGCCGGGGCATGGGACGGCGTCGAAGACGGGCTGCTGAGCGTGTCGCGCTCCGTGTCGCGGTTCCTGCCGACCGGCGGATCGACGCGACCGGTCGGGCTCAGCTTCGGCTCATCGGCACAGGTCGGCCAGCAATGGACGACGTCCGGCGACCTGGCGCTGACCATCACCCGCAACCCGACCGACAAGACGCACTACTACTGGCGCGCCGTCGCGTACGACAAGATCGACCCCCGCGGTTGGAGCATCTCGACGACGGCGACGACCGACCGCGCCACCGACGCACCGCTGCTGGCCGGACTCGCCGATGACGTCGACCCGAAGACACGCCAGACGTTCAATTTCACGGTCTCGCCCGAGAAGTTCGGGCAGGCGACGATCATCTCGCCCGCGACGCCGGTGTCGGTCAACCAGCCGACGAAGGTGCAGACGGTCGGGACCGGGCGATTCGCGCTGCTCGAGCGCGAAGGTGGATCGGGCTCGTACACCGTCACGGCACTTGTCGAATCCAAGGGCAACGACCCCGGCGAGCTCAACGAATCCGCGCTCCGCCAAGCGTCAACGGACTACCCCGACGACATCAAGGCGCTGTACATGGATCCCGGGACGTCGCTCGGTCCGAATTCGCTCAAGCTCGAGGCGAAGATCCAATCGATGGCGCAATCCGACGCGCCGTATGACGTCGCCCGCGCGGCTGTCAAGGAGCTGCAGTCGAGCGACTTCCATTACGCGGTCGACATCCGTGACTTGAAATGCGAGACGTTGAGCACGGTCGAGTGCTTCGCGACCTACAAGAAGGGCTTCTGCCAGTACTACGCGGCCACGATGGCGGTCATCCTGCGCGACCTCGGCATCCCGACGCGGATCGCCGAGGGCTTCCTGCCCGGGACGATGGACGTGACCGGTGCGACCGAACGCATCCTCAACAACAACGCCCACGCCTGGGTCGAGGTCTACTTTCCCGATTACGGCTGGGTGACCTTCGACCCGACGAGTACCGAGGTCGCCCAGCTCGCGCCGCTGCCGTCCGGGCCGCCGACGGCGAGCGCAAAGCCGCGGCCCTCGGTCAGCTCCGGCCCGCGGGCCACGATCGCCGAACGGAACGAACGCGACATCGGCCCGACGGGCGGCTTCACCGGCGGTGGACGCACGAACCTCGGCCCGCTCGTCGCGATCGGGCTGCTCCTCCTGATCGTCGTCGCGGTCGTCGCGTTCCTCGCCTGGCGTCGCGGCCCGCGCGGCCCGACGAGCGCGGACGGCGCATACGGGACGGTCACGCGGCTGGCATCCCGCTTCGGGTTCGGCCCCAGGCCGGCCGAGACCGTCTATGAGTACGCCACCTCGCTGGGAGCCGTGCTGCCGGACGTCCGACCCGAGCTGCAAACGGTCGCGACCGCCAAGGTCGAGTCGACCTACGCGCGCCACATCATGGACGACGAGCGCTTGGCGACCCTGCGCGCTGCCCAACGCCGGCTCCGTGTGTCTCTGCTGCGACTCGCGTTCCGCCGCCAGGAACGGCGTCGCCGGCGCTGACGTCTTCGCACTCGGGGACCGCGCCTATTGCGCGCCGGTCCGCTCGCGCTCCTCGGCCTCTGCCTTGTGCTCGGCCGCCTCTCGGTCCATGTCGAGCGGCGCGAGATGCGCCGTGAGGTTGTGGGCGCGGAGGACAGCGCGACCGGCCCGGAACTCGACGACGCTGATCGCGCACAGGTCCATCGACCACATCCAGAACCGCTCGAGGCCGAGGTCGAACAGGGTCAGTAGCGCCACCTTGAAGACGCCATCGTGGCCGACCGCCACGGACCAGGCGTGCGCGGCCGCAGGCTCGCCGTACCCGGCCACCTGCGAGCGATCGAGCGTGCCGGGCGCGCCGGCGTCCGCGAGCCGGGCGAGCATGGTGGCAAGGGCGGGCCGGACCCGTGCCTGGACCTCGGGGAGTGATTCGCCACCGGGCGCCCACGCCTCGAGTGGCGTTCGCCGCCACGCTGCGAGCTCCGTGGCATACCGGGCGGCGATCTCGTCCCGGTGCACGCCTTGCCAGTCGCCCTGGTCGATCTCCGGGAACCCGTCGTCCGGGCGGCGCGGCACCGTCCAGCCCGTCACGTGCATCGCCCGCTCCACGGCGACGGCCGTCTCGGCTGTCCTGGCCAGCGGGGAGTGGACGATCTCGAGGGGCGGGCCAGCTGGGACCGGCAGGAACGGGGCCGCACGTGGGGCGGCAAGTCGTGCCGCCACCAGGGCCGCCTGTCGCCGGCCGATGTCCGTCAGCGGCGTGTCGGCACGACCCTGGAAACGACCCTCGGCGATGAGCGTGGATTCGCCGTGGCGGACGAAGACGAGCGTC
>JBJMNA010000154.1:0-12767 GCA_045804485.1 Chloroflexota bacterium | reverse complement strand
CGTGGCGCCATCGTTCGAGGGCGACGAGGTCGCGGCGCACGAATGGCTGCGCCCGCGCGACGCCCTCGCCGGCATGGCCGACGGCCGGCTCGTGCTGTGGCTGCCGACCAGCACGACGCTCCAGCAGATCGAACACGTCGCCGACTTCGATGATATCTGCCGCCGCCTGGCGCCCGGTCCACTCGGTGAGGTCTCGGTCGATCCGGTCGCCGACGGGGTCACGAGGATCGTCATGCCGGCAGGCGGCGGCGTCGCGGGCCAGCCGGTCAACGCGTATCTCGTCGGCCACCGCCGGTTCGTCCTCGTGGACCCGGGCGACCCGACGGGTCCGGCACTCGACCGCGCGGTGGCGCTGGCCGCCGAGCGCGCCGGGACCATCGAGGCGATCGCCCTCACCCACGCCGATCCCGACCACCACGCCGGCGCTGAGGCGCTCGGCGAACGGCTCGGGATCCCGGTGATCGCGGGTGGCGAGGCTCGCCGCTCGCTGCCCTACGCGATCCGGGAAGCGGCCGATCTCGAGATCCTCGAATATGGCGACGTCCATCTGACCGTCATCCGGACGCCGGGAGTCCGCCCCGACCACCGCGTGTTCCTCGTCGGGGACGGCGCGGCGATCATCACCGGCGACGTCGATGGCGTCCGCGGCGCCCGTTCGATCGTGGGACCGGTGGACCAGGCGGCGCTCGCTGCGTCGCGCGAACGACTCGACCGGCTGGCTCCCCGCGCGACGCGGCTTCCGGGTCACGACCCGGTTTGACGTGGCGCATCGCGGACGCGACGCTGCGCCGATGCACGACGACATCGCTGCGGCGACCGATCCAGTCCGTCGGCCGCGAGGCTTCGACCGGCTGACATCGCGGTTGCTGGCGGCGGTGTTCGTCATCCTGGCAGTCGTCTATGTCGTCTGGGACGCGCTCCATCTGACGATCCCGCCAACGGCGACCGTGCCGGATTACGTCGTGTACGTCCTCCAGGCGGTTCCCTCGGTCGCCGCGATCCTCCTGCCCGCCGCCATCATCTGGCGCCATCCGGACGCCTGGAACACGGTGAGGACGATCCTCTTCGGCGCGATCCTCTATGCGGCGGTCCAGGCGCTGCTCGTGCTCGCCGATCCACTCCAGGGCTTCTTCGAATCGCTGACGCCGGCCAGCCAGGACCTCCCATTCCTCGTCCCGGCGGCGGCGACCTACGACACGCTGATCAGCCTCGTCGCGGCGTTCGGGCTCGGCTACATCGCCGTCGGGCTGTCGATCGCCCGGCGCTACACGGACACGGGGTCACGCTGGGTCACCGGCTGGTTCGTCCCCGTGGCGACGGTTTTCGGGACGGTGGTCGGGGTGCTCGCCGTGTCGCGCATCGATCTCGGCGGGACACCGATGACCCCGGCACTTGCTCTCTACCTCGCATCGTCGGTGATCCTCGGCGTCCTCCGGATCGTCGTGTGGGCCTTCCTCGCCTCGGTCGTCACGCGCGGGTGGCTCGAGCGAGAGGAGCCTCGAACGGGGTGGGGACTGGCATCACTCTCGACGGCGTTCGTGCTCGTGGCGCTCGCGCTGGTGAACCTCAGCGGCGTGGTCCAGTTCGGTAACGATGCGTTCGGGACGGGGGTCGGCTACGTGATCGTGACCGCATACGCAGCCGGTCATCTCCTTCTGCTGGCGGCCTTCCTCGTCGGGTTGCCCGAGGTCGATGTCATCGAGGACGCCGACGACGACGGACTGGAGTCCCCAGAGGGCGAAGGCGTCCTGGCCCGGGACTAGTCGCGCTCGGCCGGAAGCGCCGCGGCAAGGTTCCGGAGGAAGTTCAGCCCCTCGTCGACCTGTTCGGTGGGGGCGTACGGACCAGGCATGAGGAAGCACGGCCTGCCCGCGAGCGCGACCTCGGGGAGCTGGCCCCACGGTTCGGGCAGCGGCCGGCCCGCGCAGATGGTCGCGGCTCGCTTGTAGATGAAGACGATGGCGGCCGGGCGCCAGATGGCGATCTTCTGCCAGAGCGGACCGACACCGGCGGTCAGGACGGCGTCGGTCGCGTCGTCGCGCGGAGTCGGAGCCTTGAGCAGGTCCGTGATGCCGTGGCCTGCCGCCATCAAGGCGTCATCGGCGGTCTCGATGGCCGAGCCCGGCGGGATCACGCTTGCGACCATCAGCCGGCGCCAGAAGGTGTGGCCGAGACGGCCCTGGTGGTAGTGACCCGCGGCGACGCTGACGGGCGACGGGTTGAGCCCGACGAACAGCAGTCGGTCGCGCTTCGGTGGCAGGTCGGCAAGCGTCTCGACCGGAGCTCCGTCGAGGTCGATCGTCGTTCGGTGGGTCCCCGGGCCGGGGCGGCGCGTCAGGGCCTCGACGTCATCGGGTAGCACGGGCTGTCGTCGGCGGGCGTCTCAGGACGGCGAGTCGCTGCCCGTGTCCTTGCCAGTGTCGCCCGAGGCGCGAGCCTGGATCTCCGCCTGCGCCTTGCCTGCCTCGGTCCTCGCGTCGCGAAACCCTCTGCCGAGGGCCGATCCCCACTTCGGGAGCGTCTTCGGGCCGCGGATCATGAAGACGACGGCGAGCACGATGATCAGGAGGATGAGCAGGTCCATCGGTCGATGGTACAGCGCTCAGCTTGAGCGCGGCCTTCTGGCGACCGGGATGACGAGGCGCAGCGCGGTGTGCGTCGCGGAGAACGAGGCGACCTTGTTGTCGACGAGGCCCGCGGCCCTCCCGGCGTCCATGACGTCGGTGTCGCGGATCGTCGCAGCCTTGCCCTTGCGCGAGATGACCCAGATGGCACCGTTCGGGCGGATGCGCTCGGCAAGCGCCGCCAGAGGCTCGAGCGCCTCGAGCGAGTCGGCGCCGAGCAGGACGATGTCCGTGTCGGGCTCGGGCCAGCCCTCGGTCAGCTCGGTCGTGCGGTCGGCGATGAGCGGCCGGATCTCGGCGTCGTCGATGTCGATCAGGGCGACGCGCATGCCGGGTCGCAGCCCGAGCTTGTCGAGCAGGGGAGTGGTGTAGACGCGTTCCATCCCGGTATCGTGCCACTCAGATGCTGCTGGTTCACGGGCCTCGTTCCGCCACGTACGACTTCGGTCCCGGGCATCCATTGACACCGCGCCGTTTCGGGCCAGGGATCGACCTGCTGCGCGCGGTCGGCGCGGAGCCCGCCCTGGCGCCTGAACCGGCTCGGGACGCCGAGCTCCTGTGGTGCCACACCCAGCGCTACATCGACACCGTGCGGAGGTTCTCGGCCGACCCGTTCGGGATGCCGGCCGCCGGCATCGCCGAGGGCGGCGACGTTCCGCCGTTCGCCGGAATGCACGAGGCGGCCGCAGCCGTCGCCGGCGGGTCGCTGCGGGCGATCGAGGCGATCCTGCGCGGGGATGTCGAGCACGCCTTTCACCCTGGGGGCGGGCTCCATCACGCGATGCCAGATCGCGCGTCGGGGTTCTGTGTCTACGACGACCCGGCCCTCGCGATCGCTCGTGCGCGGCAGGACGGTCTTCGCGTGCTCTACCTCGACTTCGACGTCCACCATGGCGATGGCGTCCAGGCGATCCACTTTGCCGACCCCGATGTTCTGACGGTCTCCTTCCACGAGACCGGGCGCTACCTGTTTCCGGGCACGGGCGACGTGGACGAGCTGGGCGAGGGGATCGCGGCCGGGACATCGGTCAACGTGCCGTTGGAGGCGGGCACCGGAGAGGGAGCGTGGCTGGTCGCGATCGGCTCTCTCGTCCCGGAGGTCGCGGCGGCGTTCGGGCCGGACATCATCGTGTCGCAGCACGGCGCGGATTCGCACGCCTTCGACCCACTCGCGCACCTGCGCGTCACGACGACCGCGATGGGCGAGGTCGCACGGCTGGTGGACGCGGTCGCGCACCGCTATGCCGGCGGCCGATGGCTTGCGACCGGCGGCGGCGGCTACGACGCATACCGGGTGGTGCCGCGGATGTGGAGCCTCGTCTGGTTGGCGGGTGCGCATCGAGACGTGCCCGATGTCGTGCCGGGGTCGTGGCGCGACCGGTGGGCGGGGGAGGCGGCACGGTACGGCCAGGCGCCTCTTCCCGGGTCGTTCAGCGATCCCGCGAACGCGGGCCAGCTGCTCGATGGGTCACAGATGGCGGCCGAGACGCGCTCGTCGGAGACGGCCGGGTTGGTGCGGCGCGTGGTCGTGCCGGCACTGCTCCGGGAGGCACGGGACCGCGACTGGTGGGATCCGATGGCGTCTGTGGCCGCGTCGGTCACGAACGGTGCGTCCGGGGCCGTCGTACCGGACGCCGCCGGCGCGCCGACCATCCTCGCCGGCGTCGACGGCTCGGTGTGGGACCGGCTGACCTTGGCGCCGGGTGTCGTGCCACCGGCCTCTGCGGCAGATGGCTACGCGATCGTCGCCGCGGCCCTGCGCGATGGTGCCGACCTGACGGTCGGGGTCGTCGGAACGACCGTCGTCGCCGCCACGTTGTCGCGCGGCGAGGCCGGCTCGGGCCCTGGGGAGCTCCTGGCGCTCGGCGTCGCGCCCGGGTGGCGCCGGCGGGGGCTGGCAGGCGCGATCCTCCAGGCGCATCTCGCAGCGCTCGGCGAGACGACGGTCGAAGCGGTGGTGACGGTTGGGGAACGAGATCCGGCCGATCCGCTCGATGGCAAGCTCCGGCGCGAGATCGCCCGCCGGCTCCTCACCGCCTCCGGGTTCGAGATCACGTCCGCTCCGGCGCCCGTCCGCGCAGCGGATCGAGACGCGTTCGCGGCGGTCCGACGTGGGGGCCGCGATCCATCGTGACCGACGTCGATCCACCAGCCAGCGACATCGTCGACGCCCGGCTCCTCGAGGCGATGCGCGGCGGCGGGTGCCCGATCTGTGTCGTCCGGGCACGCTCCGAGAAGGCGACGATGGACGCGATCATCAACGAGCGCGTCCTCGACATCGGCTTTCGGGCGGACCTCGAGCGAAAGCAGGCTTTCTGCCGCCGCCATGTCGCCGAGCTCGTCCCGACGGACCGACGCGAGACGGGAGGGATCCTCGGCTCGTCGATGCTTCTGAGCGCCGTCATCGACCGCCGGCTCGACCTCGTCCGCGGCGGGACGCGACCCGGCGGAAGCGGCATCCGGGTGCGGCTCCGACTCGGCCGAAAGCGCCCACCGTGCGTCGCGTGTTCGCAGGCCGACACGGCCGTCGGGACCGCGATCGTGCGATTCGCGGACCGATCGAGCGATCCCGCGTGGGCGACGGCGCTCGCGGGCACCGCCTTCTGTCTCGATGACTTCCTGCTGCTGTGGGAGGCCGCCCGGTCGCGGCGCGGGTTCGAACCCGTCGCCCGTCGCCAGGTCGAGCGGTTCGACGATCTCCGGCGTCGCCTCGACGGGTTCGCCCACCACTCGAGCCATGACCGGCTGCAGCTCATGACCGACGAGGAACGGACGGCGGCCGACGAGGCGACCAGGTTGCTCGGCGGCGACCTCCACTAGGACGCGGCAGACGCGACGACCCCCGGTCGTCTCGCGACGCCGGGGGTCGTGATTTTCGTGTCGCGCGGGGTTGCCGCGCGCCTTGTCAGCCAGCTGGTGCGCCGGCGGGCCTGGTGGTCGAATTCGGTGACACCTTGCCGGGATGCCAGGGGGTTCCGAGCATCGGGAGCAGGTAGCGGTCGATGCCGTAGTAGCCGGCGACCTTCCAGCCGAGGATCAGGCCGATCGCCAGGGTGAACAGGACCGGGTTGACCGATGCGGACCCGGCGAGCAGGAAGGACATGTTCATCATCGCCCCGAAGAAGGCAGCGAAGCCGGTCAGGACGCCGAGCAGGAGGCCGAGGCCGACGGCCATCTCACCGAAGGCGATGAGCGGTGCGAACCAGGTGTAGGCGTGGTTGTCGAGAAGGGTCTGCAGGAAGGTGCGGTACCACTCGAACGTGATCGCCGGGCTGCCCTGGCCCTGTGCCGGGATGGCTACCGCGTGCTGCCAGTAGCCCTGCAGGGCGGCGCCGCCGTCGAGCCAGCCGGTGCCGCTGAACTTGTGATAGCCCGCTTCCAGCCACGTGAAGCCGACGAAGAGGCGGATCGGCAGCCAGAACAGGCCGGCTCGCGAGTTGCCGAACAGGAACCGGGTGAAGGCCGGGCCTTCGATATCGATCGTCTCGCCACCCGGCTGCTTGCGCATCTCGAAGAGGACCACGAGCAACGCGATGAACGAGACCCAGAAGACGACGGTGACCACCTGGTCCATCGTGCTCTTCGGGTCGACTGCGAACCATGGATTGACGATGAGGAACAATGCGACCGCCGCGATCCCTCCAAGGACTCCTGCGATGTTGCGCTGGCTTGCCATCCTGCGACCTTCCCTTCCGATCACTCCGGGTTGCCTCGAGATCGCGAGGCATTCCAATCTGTCGATATTCAACGCCCCGCGGCACGACCATCCATCTGCAGACCGGCCCCCCGGCGGCGGGCCATTGGTCACATAACGGCAGTTCGTCCGCGGCGGACGCGCAGGGGCGCATCTGGAAGGGGGTCGAGGATCCCGAGGAGCGCTTCGGTGATCCGAGACTGGATGTGATCGCGGAGGCGCGGCCCGGTGCCCCAGGGCGGCGGCCGAGGCCGGGCCGGATGGCCCAAGGCGGCCCGTGACGCCTCCGGCGTGAACCGAACATCTGGTCGAAAGTGACCGCGCGCGCTACACTCTTCGCCCCGTGGTCGCACACGCTCCTGCCTCCGACCCTTTGGCGCCCTTCTCGCCAGCCGTCCGCGACTGGTTCCGGGCCAGCTTCGAGGCGCCGACGGAAGCGCAGGTTCGCGGCTGGGAGGCGATCTCGAGCGGCCACCACACGCTGATCCACGCCCCGACGGGGAGTGGCAAGACGCTCGCTGCCTTCCTCTGGACGCTCGACCGCCTCGCCACCCACCCGAGCCCCGCGGCGACGCGTGAAAAGCCCGGCGCGGTCCGCGTCCTTTACATCTCTCCGCTCAAGGCACTCACCTACGACATCGAACGGAACCTCCGCGCGCCGCTGACGGGAATCGCGCTCGCAGCCGAGCGCCTCGGTGAGCCCGCGCCGCACATCTCGGTCGCGAGCCGGACGGGCGACACGCCCGCCGACGACCGACGCCAGATCGCCCGTCACCCGCCCGACATCCTGATCACCACGCCCGAGTCGCTCTACCTGATGCTGACGAGCGCCGCTCGCGACGTTCTCGCGAAAGTCGAGTACGTGATCGTCGACGAGGTCCACGCGATCGCCGGGTCGAAGCGCGGCGCGCACCTCGTTCTGAGCCTCGAGCGCCTCGAAGCGCTGCGCGGCAAGGACGCGACGAATGTGCCGCCGATGCAGCGGATCGGACTGTCAGCCACGCAACGGCCGCTCGACACGATCGCTCGCTTCCTCGGTGGGACAGGTCCCGGGCGCGAGGTCACGATCGTCGACGCGGGCGCGCGCAAGCCGCTTGATCTCCAGGTCGTCGTGCCGGTCGACGACATGTCCGCGCTCGGCGAGATCCTGCCGCTCGAGGAGCAACCGGGCGGACCGGCCGCCGGCCGGGGCGACATGCGGACCAGCATCTGGCCGTCGATCCACCCCCGGATCCTCGAGCTGATCCGCAGCCACCGCAGCACCATCGTCTTCACCAACAGCCGTCGGCTCTCGGAGCGTCTCGCCCAACGGCTGAACGAGCTCGCCGGCGAGGAGCTCGTCCGGGCGCATCACGGCAGCATCGCCCGCGAGCAGCGCGTCGAGATCGAAGAGGAGCTCAAGGCCGGCCGCCTCCCGGCGCTCGTCGCGACGTCGAGCCTCGAGCTCGGCATCGACATGGGGGCCGTCGACCTCGTCATCCAGGTCGAGAGCCCGACGTCCGTGGCGCGCGGACTCCAGCGCGTCGGCCGTGCCGGTCACCAGGTCGGCGCGCCGAGCAAGGGCGTCATCTTCCCCAAGTACCGTGGCGACCTCCTCGAATGCGCGATCGTCACCCGCCGGATGCACGAGGGTGCGATCGAGACGACGCGGATCCCGCGGAACCCGCTCGACGTCCTCGCGCAGCAGGTCGTCGCGATGACGGTGATGGACCGCTGGTCCGTTGATGACCTGCTGGCGCTCGCGACGCGTGCGGCGCCCTACGAGACGCTCACCCGGGAGGTGCTCGAGGGCGTCCTCGGCATGCTGGCGGGAGCCTACCCGTCGGACGAGTTCGCCGAGCTCAAGCCGCGCGTCGTCTGGGACCGCGTGACCGACACCGTCGAGGGCCGGCGCGATGCCCGCGTCGTGGCGGTCACCTCGGGTGGGACGATCCCCGATCGGGGCCTCTTCGGGGTCTTCATGGTCGGCGAGGCGGGGACGCCCGGCCGTCGAGTCGGAGAGCTCGACGAGGAGATGGTCTACGAGCTCCGCGCGGGGATGCATGGCGACGTGATCGTCCTCGGAGCGAGCAGCTGGCGGGTCGAGGAGATCGGTCCCGACCGCGTGACCGTCAGTCCCGCGCCTGGCGTTCCCGGCAAGCTCCCCTTCTGGAAGGGCGACGCAGTCGGTCGTCCGATCGAGCTCGGGCGCGCACTCGGCGCGTTCGTCGGCGAGCTCGAAGCGGACCTTGCGCGCGGCGCGCGTGGCCGCGCGGTGGCGGACGCCCGACTCCGCGAGACGCACGACCTCGACGAGCTTGCGGCACAGAACCTGCTCGCCTATCTCGACGACGAACGCGAGGTCACGAGCGTCCTGCCGACCGACAAGCGGATCGTCATCGAGCGCTTCCGGGACGAGCTCGGTGACTGGCGGCTCTGCATCCTCAGCCCCTTCGGCGGCCGCGTCCATGCGCCGTGGTCGCTCGCTCTCGAGGCGCGAATCGGTGAACGGCTCGGGCTCGAGGTCCAAACGATCTGGTCAGACGACGGGATCGCGATCCGGCTGCCCGAGGGCGACGCCCCGCTGGCCGACATCGAGAACCTCCTCTTCCCCGAAGCCGATGAGGTCGAGGACCTGGTCGTCGGCCAGCTCGCCACGTCGGCGTTGTTCGCCAGCCGGTTCCGCGAGAACGCGGCGCGGGCACTCTTGCTGCCACGCCGCCGGCCCGGGACGCGCACGCCGCTGTGGCAGCAGCGCCAAAGATCGGCCGATCTCCTCGCGGTTGCGTCGCGCTACGGCTCGTTCCCGATCCTCGTCGAGACCTACCGCGAGTGCCTGTCTGACGTGTTCGACCTGCCGGCGCTGCGCGAGATCCTGTCGGGCGTCGCGAGCCGCGAGATCGCCACGCACAGCGTCGAGACCGTGCGCGCCTCGCCGTTCGCGGGCAGCCTCATGTTCGACTACGTCGCTGCATACATGTACGACGGCGACACGCCGATCGCGGAACGGCGTGCGGGCGCTCTGACGCTCGACCGCGACCTGCTGCGCGAGCTGCTCGGCCAGGAGGAGCTGCGCGAGCTGCTCGACCCGGACGCGCTGGCGGACCTCGAGCTCAGCCTCCAGGCGCTGACCGACGAACGGAAGGCGACGACCCTCGACGGCGTCGCGGACCTCCTGCGCCGGCTGGGAGATCTCTCCACGGCGGAGGTGGCCGCCCGGACCGAGGGCGGGCTGGCGATCGCGAAACCATGGCTGACCGAGCTGGACGCTGCGCGCCGCGTCGTCCGTGCGCGCATCGGCGGCGAGGACCGCTGGATCGCGGTCGAGGACGTTGCGCGCTATCGCGACGGGGTCGGGATCGCGCCCCCGGTCGGGATCCCGACGGCATTCCTGGGGCCGGCGGTCAGCGCACTCGATGGATTGCTCGCGCGGTTCGCGCGGACGCACGGACCGTTCCTGACGCCGGATCCCGCGCGGCGCTGGGGTCTGCCGATCGGTGTGGTCGGCGACGCGCTGGAACGACTGCTCGGTGCCGGCACCCTGTTGCGTGGCGAGTTCCGGCCGGGCGGCGCCGAGCGCGAGTGGTGCGATCCTGAGGTCCTCCGCCTGCTCCGCCGCCGGTCGCTCGCACGGTTGCGACGCGAGGTCGAACCCGTGGACCCGGCCGCGCTCGGACGGTTCCTGCCCGAGTGGCAGGGCGTCGCGCCGGTCGAGGGAGGCGGCGCGACGAGACCGCCGTTGCGGGGCACCGCGGCTCTCGAGCGTCTGGCCGAGGTCGTCGAGCAGCTCGCCGGGCTGGCGATCCCGGCGTCGGTCCTCGAGCGCGACGTCCTGCCGGCGCGCGTGCCCGGGTATCAGCCACGGCTGCTCGATGAATTGGGAGCGCTCGGTGAGGTTGCGTGGGTGGGGCGGGGGAGCCTCGGCCGCGATGACGGCCGGATCGCTCTTGTCCGTCCGGGTCGCGAGATCCTCCGACCGCTCGGCGCGCCCGACGGCGTCGAGCCGCCATCCGAGCCCCGCCACGTCGCCATCCGCGAACACCTCGCCGCGCGTGGCGCCTCGTTCTACCGCGAACTCTTCACGGCCGCGCGCGGCACGTCCGACCGCCAGGTGCTCGATGCCCTGTGGGATCTCGTCTGGGCCGGCGAGGTGACGAACGACACGTTCGCGCCGCTGCGGGCACTGCGCTGGAAACGGACGGGGAGTGCGAATCGGATCGGCGGCGGCCGACCGGGCCGCTTGACGGCGCTCGGGCCGCCTGAGGCGGCCGGTCGCTGGTCACTCGTGACCGCCGATGAGGCGCCGGCCCGACCGACCGAACGCCTCCACGCCGTCAGCCTCGCGCTTCTCGAGCGACACGGTGTCGTCACGCGCGAGGCCGTCGCGACCGAAGGCGTCGATGGCGGGTTCGCGGCTGTCTACCCGGTCCTCCGGGCGATGGAGGAGGCGGGCCGGATCCGGCGCGGCTACTTCGTGGACGGGCTCGGCGCGGCGCAGTTCGCTCTTGCTGGTGCCCTCGACCGCCTCCGCGCGGTGCGCGACCCGGCGGAGCCGGCCTCGAATGGGACGGTCCACCTGTTGGCTGCGGCCGATCCCGCCAATGCGTACGGCGCGGCACTCCCCTGGCCGCGGCGCGGAGACACCGACCGTCGGCCACTCCAGCGTGCCGCCGGCGCCTACGTCGTCCTGGTCGATGGCGTCGCGACGCTCTACCTGGAGCGTGGTGGGTCCACGCTCCAGACGCTGCCCGCCTCGGACGACCCGGCCGTGGCGCTCACCGCAGCCCGTGCCTTCCACGCGCTGATCGCCGACGGTCGAACGCGGGAGCTCGTCATCCGCAAGGTCGATGGCGAGGAGGTGGCCGCCTCGCGTTTCCGCGAGCTGCTCCTCGAGGCGGGCTTCGTCGCCGGCTACCGCGGTCTCGCGCTCCGTGCGGACCGACCGATGAGCGCGTCGCGCCGATCGTGATCGCACGGGATCCGCGCCTCGCCAGGGCCGCCGCGCCAAACGGCGTCATGACCCACTCGGTCGAGGTCTGAGTGCCCGAGGGCGACACCCTTTTCCGAACAGCGGCGGGACTCCGGCCGTACCTCGTCGGGCGGACCGTCACGGCCGCACGGACGGCAGGCCCAGGCGCGGTCCCGCAGGTCGGTCGCGTGATCGGGCGCGAGATCACCGCGGTCGAGGCGCTCGGCAAGAACCTCTTGATCAAGTTCGACAACGGCCTCGAGATCCGCACTCACCTTCGGATGAACGGCTCGTGGCATCGGTACCGGCCGGGCGAACGGTGGCGTCGGCCGCCGGGTCGGGCGCGGCTCGTCCTCGAGGTGCCGGGCTCGGTGGCCGTCTGCTTCGATGCGCCCGTGGTCGAGCTCCTCGAACAGCGCGCCGAGGCGCTGCATCCGTCGCTCGGACGCCTCGGCCCCGACCTGCTCGGGCCGGATTTCGATGCGGACGAGGCGATGCGGCGGCTCCGGGCGCCCGAGAGAGCTGCGACCGACATCGCGGCGGCCATCATCGACCAGCGAGCACTCGCCGGCATCGGCAACGTCTACAAGAGCGAGACACTCTGGCTCGAACGAGTGTCCCCGTTCATCCGCGTCGCCGATGTCGACGACGAGACGCTCGCGCGGCTCGTCGAAACGGCCCGGCGCCTGCTCGTCCTGAACGCCACGTCAACGCGCGGCATCGAGCGCGTCACGACGGGCGGCGATCGCGGGGCGCCCGGCAGGTTGTACGCCTACGGCCGCACCGGCCGGCCGTGCCGACGCTGCCGAACGCCGATCGCCAGCCGGCGGCAAGGTTTTGACCCGCCGCGGATGACCTACTGGTGCCCGACGTGCCAGCCTGACCCGGCCACCCGCGAGGACCGGGCCGAGGGCGCGCGTATCATCGCGGCCGATGTGTGAGCACTTCATCGCGCGGGCGGCCGAACCGTTCCGGCTCGAGGAGCTGTGGCCCTTCACCGATCGTCTCGAGCGGTTCGGGATCGCGGGGTTCGGCTGGGGCGCGGCGTGGACCGACGGCGGCGGGCGGCTGGCGTCGCATCGCAACGTCCTGGCATTTCGCGACGATCCGGGTCGCGAGGCGATCGGCCGGTCGGAGACGACGTCCGCGCTCGTCCACCTCCGGCGCCCGTCACGCCTCTCGACGCTGACCCTGGCCGACACTCAGCCTTTCGACGATCCGGCCGGGCGGTTCTCGTTCAGCCACAACGGCGACCTGCGTGACTACAGGCCGCTGCGCGCCAGTTACCGCTCGCAGGGCCGCATCCACGGTCGGGCCGACACCGAGGTCGGCGCCCGCTGGCTCGAGGATGCCTGGCGACCGGACGAACCGGCTCCGCGCTTGCTGGCATCGCTCCACGACCGGTTCGGCGGCCAAGCGAATCTGGCGGTGATCAGCTCGGCCGGCGCGTCGCACCAATACGCGGGCAATGACGAGAACCGCGTCTTCTCCTTCCGCCTGG
>JBJMNA010000153.1:0-4287 GCA_045804485.1 Chloroflexota bacterium | reverse complement strand
GCGCGCATCGCGGCGGTCGCGGTCGCCTCATCGACATGGCCGTCGCCGTGGACCTGGGCGTGGTCGCGAACCCGTTTGAGCAACCGGTTGACGATCCGCGGGGTCCCGCGACCGCGCCGTGCGATGGCCCGCGTCGCCGGCGGCTCGATGGTGACGCCGAGGATCGCCGCCGAGCGGTCGACGATCGCCGCCAGCTCGGGTTCCGTGTAGAAGTCGAGCCGGTACGTCGCGCCGAACCTGTCCCGCAGCGGACTGCTGATGCGTCCCGCGCGGGTCGTTGCACCGACCACCGTGAACGGCTTCAGGCTCAGTCGAAGGGAGCGAGCCGACGGGCCCTTGCCGATCATCACGTCGAGCGCGTAGTCCTCCATCGCCGGGTAGAGGATCTCCTCGACGGCCCGGTTGAGCCGATGGATCTCGTCGATGAAGAGGACGTCCCGCTCCTCGAGCGAGGTCAGGATCGCGGCGAGGTCGCCGGCCCGCTCGATGGCGGGGCCTGAAGCGTACTTCACGTTCACGCCGAGCTCGCGCGCGATGATCGTCGCGAGGGTCGTCTTGCCGAGGCCGGGCGGGCCATACAGCAGGACGTGGTCGGCGGCCTCTCCCCTGCCCTTCGCAGCAGTCAGCAGCACCGACAGGTTGGCTTTGACCTCGCGCTGGCCGATGTATTCATCGAGCGTGCGCGGGCGGAGGGTGCCTTCCACGACGAGATCGCCCTCGTCCTCGAGATCCGCCGAGAGGATGCGAGACAGGTCGTCGGCCATCGCGGAAAGTCTAGCACGCGCGACCCCAAACCGCACGGATGTTCGAACGGCTCACGCCACAGCCGCTTGGTAATCCCCACCATGCGAGTAGGCATTCGGTCTACGATACGGCGATGCGCCTGTCCCGCCGCTCCGAATACGGTCTCCGCGCGCTTGTGGACCTCGTTCGGCACGACGGCGACCGACCGGTCGCACTGGCGGCTCTCGCCGAGCGGAACCACCTCCCGACGAAGTTCCTCGAGCAGATCATGGCGACCCTCAAACACGCCGGCATCGTCCGGACGACGCTTGGAGCGCATGGCGGCTACGCACTCGCCGCCGATCCGACGGCGATCTCGATCGGCCGTGTCATCCGGCTCCTGGACGGAGCGCTCGCGCCGGTTGGTTGCGTCTCGCTCCGCTACTACGCGAAGTGCTCCTGTGTCGACGAGGCGACCTGCCCGCTGCGCGACGTCATGCTCGATGTCCGCGACGCAATGCTCGACATCCTCGACAGCCAGACCCTCGCGGAGCTCGCCGCGCGGCCTGGACGCGCCGCCATCGACCCTCGCGGGCTGCACGCCGATGCCTTGGCAGGCCGCCGCCCGTAAGGGCCGTAAAGGGTCCGACCGTGCGCGTGCGCCGGCAAATGAATGGTCGCGGTCGATCGGGATGCGGAGGATGGCGGATGTGGCTTCGACCGTCCCGCCCGTAGCGTGTCGGCATGCCTCGAATGACGGGGCGACGAGGCGAAGGAGGCCGACATGTATATGCACCCGACAACGTTCCTGTGGCTCCACGAGCTCGACCGCGAACGCGAGGCCACCCAGCGCGCACTCGAGCGCGCGGCTCGTGGCGGCGACCCGGACGATGGCATCGCCCGCGGTGGCATCAGCCTCTCCCGTGCGCTCGGCAAGGCGCGCGAGGCAGTGACGCGTCTCCATATCGGTGGACCGCGGTCCGCATCTCCTCTGACCGGCCCGACGGGGGCGTGAGGCCGGTCGTCGCGCCCCTCCTCGACCGGGGAGGGGCGCGAGCACCGTCTATGATCGGGGGCATGGCCCGCCGCCTGTCCAGCCCGGTCTTCGTCGGTCGTTCCGACGAGTTCGCGGCGCTCCTCGCGGCCGCCCATGGCGCAGAGGCGTCCGAACCCTCGATCGTCGTCGTCGGAGGCGAGGCGGGTGTCGGCAAGAGCAGGCTCGTGGCCGAGGCCGCGGCGCGGCTCCGCGATGACGGCTGGCTCGTCCTCGAAGGCGGCTCGGTGGCCCTCGGCGACGACGCACTCCCCTTCGGCCCCATCGTCGAAGTCCTCCGCGCGCTCGCCCGCGACGTCGACCACGAGACGATCGCGACCGCCGCCGGTCCGACGCTGCCGGTCCTCGCGCGCCTCGTCCCCGAGCTCGCACCCGCCGGATCGGATGACGGGATCGGAGCGCCGGGGTCGGCTCAGACGGAATGGCTCCAGATCCGGATCTTCGAAGGGCTGCTGAGCCTGCTCGGACGGCTCGCGTCGGAGCGGCCGGTCCTGCTCGTCGTCGAGGACCTCCACTGGGCGGACCGCTCGACGCGCGACCTGCTGGCGTTCCTGTGGCGGAACATGCGCGACGAGCGGCTGTGCATCGTGGGGACGTACCGCTCCGACGAGCTCCACCGGCGGCATCCGCTCAGCGCCTGGTTGGCCGAGGCGGAACGCCAGCCACGCGTCGACCAGCTCGACCTCGGCCGTCTCGGACGCCGCGAGCTCGCCGACCTGCTCACCGGCATCCTCGGCGCACCGCCCGCGTCGAGTCTCGTCGAATCGATCGCCCGGCGGTCAGATGGCAACCCGTTCTTCGCCGAGGAGCTCGTCGCGGCGTCCGACCCTGCGGCCGGCGCTCGCGACAGACTTCCCGACACGCTCCGCGGTGTCCTCCTCGTGCGGCTTTCCCAGGCGCGGGAGCCCGCGGCACATCTGGTGGAAGTCGCAGCCGTGGCGGGACGAGAGGTCGAGCACGACGTCCTCGCCGAGGTCTCGGGCGCGTCCGCCGCCGACCTCGCGACGGCGCTCCGCGAGGCGGTTGATGCGCAACTCCTCGTCGTGGACCGGACCGCCTCGGCCGAGCGGTACCGCTTCCGCCACGCCCTCGTGCAGGAAGCGGCATACGAGCAGCTCCTGCCATCTGAACGACGGGCGCTCCATGCGGCGTATGCCCGTGCCATGGCGAGCCGTCAGCGGACCGCTGGCGCCGCCGAGGCGAGCCGTCTCGTCGAGATCGCCCACCATTGGACGGCTGCGCACGAGCCGAGCGAGGCACTGCCGGCGGCTGTCGCTGCGGCCGAGGCGTCCCGGGCCGTCTTCGCGTATGGCGAGGCGACACGTCAGTACGAGCTCGCGATCGAGCTCTGGGACCTCGGCGACCCGTCGGCCCTGCCGGCGGGGCGCGACCTTCCCTGGCTGTTCGATGCCGCGAGCTCGTCCGCGATCCTCGTCGGCGACGCAGGGCGCGCGGTCGACCACGCGCGCCACGCGCTCGATCTCGTCGACGCCGCTTCGGCCGACGGCGCCGCGTACGACCCCGACGACCGCGCCCGAGCGCGGGAACGGCTCGGTCTTGCGGCGTGGCTCGCGGGCGACACGGCGACGTCCATCGGCGCGCTCGAAGAGGCCGTCGGGCTTCTCGATGGCACCGCCGCGTCGACGACACGAGCCCGTGTGCTCGCCGGCCTCGCCGCGAACCTGATGCTCGCAGCGCGCGCCTCGGAATCGATCGGCTTCGCACGCGAGGCGATGGAGATGGCGCGCGCGATCGGCGACCAGGCGATCGAATCGCGAGCGATGAGCATCCTGGGAGTGGACCTCGCGACTCTCGGCGACATCGGCGGCGGCATCGAGCTGCTGCGCGGCTCCGTCGCGCTGGCGGATCCGGCGGACGACCCGACGATCGTCCCGCGCGCATACGCGAACCTGGGCACGGTCCTCGAGATGGGCGGCTTCGTCGAGGAGGCGCTCGAGGTCTCGCTCGCCGGCGCGGACCACATCTCGCGCTTCGGCAGCGAGCTTGGCTTCCTGACGTTCCTCGAGACGAATGCGGCAGCCATGCTGATCGAGCTGGCCCGGTATCCGGAGGCCGCCGAGCTCCTCGAACGCAACATCCCGCGCGTTCTGCCCGGGCTCGGGACGATCCATCTCCACACGACGCTCGCGCACCTCGCGATACGGACCGGGGACCTGGCCGACGCGCGGCGTCACCTCGACATCGCCGAGCGGGAGGCAGGCAGCATCGCCGACGCGCAGTTCGTCATCGACCTCTCCGCGTTCGCGACCGAGATCGCCCATTGGGAGGGCGATCCGGCGGCGGCCGTCGCGATCGCCCGGGACGGTTTCGAGCGCCTGGCCGAGATGGATGACGCGGTGATCCTCGGGCAGCTCGCGATCCCGGCCATCCGTGCCGCCGCTGACATGGCTGTCGCGGCGCGAGCCGGCCGCGATGAGCAGCGAGCCGCCGCCGCCGTCGACGAGGCACGTGACGTCATCGAGCGCTACCGAGTCTCGACTGGGCGGCTG
>JBJMNA010000152.1:0-11509 GCA_045804485.1 Chloroflexota bacterium | reverse complement strand
GTCTTCCTGCCGCAGCGGATCGATGACGAGCTGTGCGAGGTGCTCGAGAAGTACCACCCGCTCTGGATCAACCTCCATTTCAACCACCCGAACGAGATCACGCCGGAGGTCAGCCGCGCCGTCGACAAGCTGACCAAGGCGGGGCTGCCGGTCGGCAACCAGAGCGTCCTGCTCGCGGGCGTCAACGACTGCGTCCACATCCAGCGCGCGCTCGTCCACCAGCTCGTCGCGAACCGCGTTCGGCCGTACTACCTCTACCAATGCGACCTCGTCGAGGGCTCGGGTCACTTCCGGACGCCCGTCGGCAAGGGTCTCGAGATCATCGAAGGTCTCCGTGGTCACACCTCGGGCTACGCAGTCCCGACCTACGTCATCGACGCGCCCGGCGGCGGCGGCAAGATCCCGGTCATGCCGAACTACCTGATCTCGTACAGCGACCACAAGGTCGTGCTCCGCAACTACGAGGGCTACATCACGACCTACGAGGAGCCCGAGACGTACAAGAAGCACGACCAGGGGGCGTGCGTCTACTGCCAGCACGAGCGGCCGGAGCCCGGCCAGTCAGGCGTGCTCGGGCTGCTCGAGGGCGAGCGGATGTGGATCGAGCCGAAGGGCTTCCAGGAGCTCCACAGCCGCGGCAACACCGAGGCGCATCGGCTCCAGGACCCGTCGAAGTGGGTGCCGTTCGGCGTCGGGGCGATCGAGGGAAGCTCGTCGGCGGTCCTGCCCGTGCTCGAGGCCGGCGACGACTATGGTCCGGGCGAGGAGCCCCGGCCGCGCGAGGGCGAGCCGACCGCGTCGGCGCACGGGGAGCTGCTCTAGCTGTTCGACCGCGCCCGACGGACGAGGTCGAGGATGATCGGCGAGATCTGATCGCCCGCCTGATCGATGAGGCCGTCGTGGTCGGCGTCGACCTGCGTCACCTTCAGCTTTGGGTTCACCTGTGACCAGCCGTCGAGCTCATCCCGAGCGTAGATCCGGGCGAGGTCGGCGCAGTCCTTTGCCATCACGAGCCGACCGTTGAGGTCGGCGCGAAGCGTGGCGGGATCCCCTGGCGAGCAATCTGGCTGACGCATCGCGGTGACAAGGCGTAGCGGGATGTCCGGCAACGGGTGCATCTGCAAAACGAGCTCGTCACCGAGGGCTTTTGCGTCGAGGTCGTCGTCGTAGGCCTTCTGGCAGTCGACTTTCGTCCGGCCTGAGCCCAGGCACGTCGTCATGAAGCCGGTCTGGGACCCGGTGTCGAGGATCACGAGACCCACCGTTTCCTTCGGGTGGGCGAGCGCCTCGGCCAATGCGACAGAGCCGCCGAACGACCAGCCGACGAAGACGTAGGGACCCATGATGTCGGCCTGGGTCTCGAGCGCTCCGAGCAGGCTGTAGGCATCACCGACGAACCCCGCCATCGTGAGTGGTGTCGGAAGCGCGGTGCTCGTGCCGCCGCCCGCGCGGCTGTACTGGCAGGTCGTCGTCGTCTTGCCGAGCTCGTTCACCCAGGCTCGGGGGTATTCGTCGAGGCGCGGCGAGATGCCGCCTCCTTCGAGAAGGATCGTCGGCGAGCCGTGGCCGACGCATCGGACCTCGAGCTTGCGATCGCCCCCGATGTCGATGCGACCGTCGTAGACCACCAGGCTTGCCGCTTGGGAAGGAGCGGCGGAAACGCTGGGTGTGACGCTCGGCGGGGCGACCTGAGTCGCGACGGCAGGCGGGACCGCGCTGCTGGTCGCGCTCGGAGTGGCTCCCGTCCCGCCGGTGCAGGCGCACACGACGGCCGCTGCGAACGCGAGTGCCGCGAAGCGTCGGTGTCCCCTCACCCGGGCAGTCTACGACGCGTGCGTTTTGCTTCTACGACGTCGCGTCGACCTCGTCCGCGATGCCTTGCGCCGCCGCCCGTGCGAGGCACAGTCGGCATGGCGATTCGGGCTCGACGTGGGCCACGCTCAGGTCGTCGAACGCCCAGAGCGGACCGGTCGAATAGCCGCAGGCGGTCTCGAGTGACGGGCCTGGCCAGGTCAGCCGCCAGACGGCATCGCCGGTGAAGAGGTGCCAGCGCGTGGTGGCCCATCCACTGCGCGGGAAATAGCGGCGGATCCAGGATCCCGCAGGCGGCCAGACCCGCGCTGCAGCGTTCATCATCGTTGACGTGCTCCCCGGCGTGACCGGGCGGACCGACGGTCCACGAGCCCGGGCGAGCGCCAGCGAGCATCGTGACCGGCGGTCGTTGCGTTTCGAGCAGCCCGTCGATAGAGGTTCCTCTACGTTGCGCGGTGGGCGTACCGAGCGTAGTAGTCGCCCGCGGACTCCTCGGGCGCCTCATCGGGCGTGAACCGATCAGGGTCGAACATCGCGAGCCTGGCTGGTGCCTGCCCGGTGACGAAGCGCTCGGCGAGGAGCTCGGCGAGGTACGGGCCGAGAAGCATGCCGCGACCGCTCCAGCCGTTCGCCTGCCACCAGCCGTCGAGCTGGCGGGTCGGCCCGATCAGCGGCTGGTGGTCCGGGCTGATGTCGTACATCCCGGCCCACTGGCGGATGACGGTCACGTCGGCGAGGGCAGGCGCCTTGCGCGTGACGAGAGCGGCGGTCCGGCGCAGGAACTCCCACGACGACGTCTGGTTGACGCCGGACCGCTCGTCGGGATCGACGACGCCCATCACGACCTCGCCGCGGAGCGTCTGGTTGAACCAGCCTTCGTTCGGGCGGTAGAACGTGATCGCGGCCTCGATCGTCCGGCGCAGCGGAGCCGTCACGAGGACCTCTCGCCGGATCGGGCGATTCGGTGCCGAGACGCCGGCCAGGGCGTTGAGGTCGCTCGACCAGCCGCCGGCCCCGTTGAGGACTGCACGCGTCGCGATGCGTCCGCGCGAGGTCTCGAGTGCCTGGACGCCCGCGTCGCCACGGACGACTGCCGTGACCGCCGTGCCGGGCACGATCCGGACGCCGGGCACGCTCGCGAGATGCTCGAGGTGCGCCCACACGACGGCATCGTGATGGACGATCGCGTCGTCGTTGAGAACCGCGCCCGCCACCGGATCGCCGCCGCGGAGGACGGGCAGATGTCGGAGCGTCTCGTCGGGCGACAGGAACCGGCTCTGGACGCCGATGCCATGGTGCATCTCGACGATCGCCCGCATCCGCTCGACCTCGTCGGACTCGTATAGGACCCACGCATACCCGAGGCGGTAGAACAGCACGTTGAAGCCGAGCTCCTCGCCCATCCGGTCGTACTTCGCCTGGCACGCGAGCGCGACGTGGGTCAGCTCCTCCGTGAGTTGCATCGCCCGGATCCGTGCGACGTTGCGACCCGTCGCACCGCCACCCGGGTAGCCGCGATCGACGATGACGATGTCCCGAACGCCGCGCGCCGCGAGCTCCCGGGCGAACGCGAGGCCGGCGATCCCCGCACCGACCAGGACGACATCGGCCGCGGCCGGCAGATCCGTGCTGAGCAGCGAAGCGAGACCGGGCCGGCTCACCGCGGCGGCACGAGGTCGCCGAGCCGGACCGGCCGAAGAGGTGGCCGGGAGGTCGGGACGGCGTCCGTCGCGGCGACGCACGCGAATGCCTGCAGGCATTGCTTGCCCTGACAGGGGCCGGTCAGCGCACCTGTCCGCCGCTTGACGAGCTCCGGATCGACGTAGCCGGCCGCAAGCTCAGCGCGGATCTCGTGGACGCGAACGTCCTCGCAGAAGCAGACCATCGCGTTCGCGTGCGCTTCGGCCTCGGGCGGCACGGCGGGTGCGGCGGCGATCGTCCAGCCGACTGCCGATCCGACGACCGACAGCCCGGCGATCGTCGTCCGGCCGTCGTCGTCGAGGACCGGGACGAGCGTGTCGCCCACCCGTTCCACGGCGGCGCCGGCCGCCAGGACCAGATCGAGATTCGGGGACCGGTCGCCGAACACCACCAGATCGACCGGGAGCGTCCGACGCCGGCGGCGGGCGTCGAACACCGCGCCGGTCACCCGGCGCCCGCCCCGGATCGAGATCAGAGCGAGGGTCGGGATCGGTCCGTGGACCTGAGCGCCCGCGTCGGTCAGCAAGGACGAGACCATCGCAAGGTCCGGGCCCGCCCCGACGAGCAGCGCTCGCCGACCCGGCAGCACGCGGTGGTCCCGGATGAGGGCCGCCACCGCGCGAGCCGAGATGACCCCCGGACGGTCCGCGCCCGGGACGAGTGGCACGCGCTCGTACGAGCCGGTCGCGGCGATGACGCTCCGTGCGGTCACCTCGTACGCCGCGTCGTCGCCGAGCGCGGCCACCATGCCGGCATACCAGCCGACTGCGGTGACACCGGCCAGGACCCGGACCCCGGAGAGGTTGCCAACTGCCCGCTCCGTCTCGATCAGCACGACGCTCGAACCGGCCTCGGCGGCCGCGGCCGCGGCCGCCACGCCGGAACGTCCGCCGCCGACGACCAGCACGTCGGTCTCGAGCTGGATCGTCGGCCGCCCGACCGGCGCCGGCCCCTCGCCGATCCGAAGTCGCCCTCGCCCCCCGAACCAGCGCAGCACGTCGAGATACCGCTTCCGGAGCCGGCGCGGGCGGATGAACCGGTGGTGGTAGAAGGTCGGCGGGATCCAGCGCGAGGCCACGCCGACACCGGCCAGCAGGTCGTGCTGGACCGACGGCCACGCGTGCTCGCCTCGCGCCACGAGCCCGTCGCGGACGGGGACGCGGCACGACCGGACGCTCGGCACGCCATCGACCTCGCACTCGCACCAGCCGCACTGGCCGGTGGAGCACATCAGTCCGCGTGGCCGGTGGAACCGGAAGCTCCGAGACAGGACCACGCGGTCGGAGGCCATCAGCGCGACCGCGAGCGGCTCGCCCTCGAACCCTTCGTACGATCGGCCGTCGAACGTGAACCGGACGACTCGTCCGGCGGCATCGCCGATCCGCCGCGCCGTCACCTCAGCGGATGTGGAAGGTCGGCGAGCTGTCGATGCAGATGCGCTTGGACTCGAGGTAGGCGTCGAGCCCTTCCATCCCGAGCTCGCGGCCGATCCCGCTCTGCTTCACGCCACCGAACGGGCTCTCCGCGAGCCTGACGTAGTGCGTGTTCACCCAGACGTCGCCGACCCGCAGTCGTCGGGCCATCCGGATCGCCCGGTCGATGTCCCGCGTCCACACGGCGCTCCCGAGCCCGAAGTCGCTGTCGTTCGCCAGCGCCAGCGCCTCGGCTTCGGTGTCGAACCGGATGACGGACAGGACGGGCCCGAAGATCTCCTCGCGCGCGATGGACATCGACGGATCCACGTCGTCGAAGATCGTCGGCTGCATGTAGTGGCCGGCCGCCCACTGGCCATCGACCTTCGAGCCGCCGAGGACGAGGTTCGCGCCTTCCGCCCGGCCGCGCTCGACGTAGCCGAGCACCCGATCCAGCTGGCGTTGCGAGACCATCGGGCCGACCTGCGTCGCATCGTCGAGCGGTGAGCCGACGACCAGCGCCTCGGCGCGCTCGCGGAGCCCAGCGAGGAACTCGTCGTGGATCGAGCGTTCGATGAGCAGGCGGCTGCCGGCCGTGCACGACTGGCCCGCGTACAGGAAGATCCCGACCGAGACCGCGTCCATCGCCTTCTCGAGATTGGCGTCCGGGAAGACGATGACCGGCGCCTTGCCGCCTGCCTCGAGCGAGACGCGCTTGAACGTCCGCGAGCCGAGCTCCATCAGCCGGCGGCCGACCTCGCTGGAGCCTGTGAAGCTGATCTTGTCGACCCGTCGGTCGGTCGCGAGCGCCTCGCCGACGACCTCGCCCGACCCGACGACGCCGTTCGCGACGCCCTTGGGGAGCGCATCGATGCGGTCGAGCAGCCCGAAGATCGCCATCGACGACGCCGGGGCATCGCTCGCGGGCTTGAGCACGAATGTGCAGCCAGTCGCGATCGCTGCGCCGATCTTCCGGAGTGGCAGGTCGACCGGGTCGTTCCAGGGCGTGATGAGCCCGCAGACCCCGACCGGCTCCTTCAGGATGAAATTGAGGAGATGGCTCGGGGCAGAGGCGGTCACCTCGCCGCGGATCATCCGGGCGGCGCTGGCGTAGAACTGGATCCGGTCGATGGCGGGCTCGAGCTCGCGCTCGCGAACGTAGCGGATCGGCTTGCCCATCTCGGTCGCCACGAGGCGCGACAGGGGCTCGGCTTCTTCGCGGAGCAGCCGTGCGAGCTCGAACAGGATCGCAGCGCGCTCGCGACCCGAGGTGCCAGGCCAGGCGCCGTCGTCGAAGGTGGCTCGGGCCGCGGCGATCGCCCGGTCCGCGTCCTCGGCCCCGGAGCGCGGCGCGACCGCGACCAGTGCGCCGGTCGCGGGATCGCGGCTCTCGATGGTCTCCTCGCTGGCGGCCGCGGCCCACTGGCCGCCGATGTAGTTCTGGACCTGGATGACGGCGGTCTCGGTAGTCATCGGGCTCCCTTGATGGCGTCGATGGTGAGCTCGACGGCGGCGTCGAGGAGATCGGTTTCGATGGTCAGCGGCGGGCAGATCTTGACGACGTTCTCGTGATGCCCGCCGCCACCGAGGACCACGCCGCGCTCGAACGCCGAGCGACGGATGGCCGTCGCCCGGGCGGGATCCGGCGTCCGGCTGTCGCGGTCGGCGACGATCTCGATGCCGACGAACAGCCCGAGCCCACGGACCTCACCGACGTGCGGCTCGTCGCCGAGGGAGGTCGTGACGTGCTCGAGGACCCGGCCGCCGAGCGTCGCCGAGCGGTCGGCCAGACCTTCGTCGCGGAGTACGCCGATCGCCGCGCGTCCGGCCGCAAGGTTGATCGCGTTGCCCATGAACGTCGTCGTGTGCGCGCCGGGAGTCCAGTGGCTCATGAACCGCGACCGCCCGACGACGGCAGAGACGGGCATTCCGCCGCCGATCCCTTTTCCGGTCGTCATCAGGTCCGGCACGACGCCCCAGCGCTCCGCAGCCCAGAGCCGGCCGGTCCGACCGAACCCCGACTGGATCTCGTCGAAGATCAGGACCACGCCGTGGCGGTCGCACAGCTGGCGGAGCCCGGGGAGGAACCCGTCCGGCGGGATGACGACCCCGCCGTTGCCCTGGACGGGCTCGACGACGATCGCCGCGATCGGTCCGAATCCCGACGCCGGGTCCTCGAGAGCGTGACGAACGAGCTCGAGAGAGGTCTCGCCGGCCGTCTCGCGCGGCCCGATGGTCCAGCGGTAGGGGTACGGGTAGGGCAGGAAATGGGCGTCCGTGTCGCGCCCGACCGCGGCCCGGACGGCCGCCTTGCCGGCGAGGCCGATGACACCGCTGCCGCGCCCGAAATAGCCGCCCGAGAACGCGATGACCTCGCGTCGGCCGGTCAGCGTGCGTGCGAGCTTCAGAGCCGTGTCGTTGGCGTCGGAGCCGGTCAGCCCGAGGAGCACGCGATCGAGTCCTGGAGGCGCGATGTCGAGAAGCGCCTCCTCGAACCCGACGCGGGCCTCGCTGATCGACGCAGACGAGACGTGCCCGGCACGCCCGGCCTGGTCGCGGATGGCGGCGACGACCGCCGGGTGGCTGTGGCCGATCGTCGTCGCCGCGAAGCTCGCACCGAGGTCGATGAACCGGTTGCCGTCCGGATCTGTCAGGACAGAGCCGAGCGCCTCATCAACCACGAGCGGGTCGTCCGCGCCCGACGTCCGCGGTCCCGCGCCTTCGACGGCCCGCATGCGGGCGATCACGCCTCGCGCGCGCGGCCCCGGGTAGGACGTGACGATCCGCGGCGCACTCGCCGCGATCGCCGGCTCGACGCTCACGGTCGCTCGTCGTAGACGTGGCGGCCGGAAACGACGACCGCGACCCCATCGAACTCGATCGTGGGTGCCATGACGAGGCCGTCGAGGTGGACGTCGCACTCGACGAGGCCGCCATATTCATTGGCGGAATCGCCCAGCGCGATGTGGACCGTCCCGAACGCCTTCTTCGCCTCGGTGATCTCGTCCGCGATCCGGGCGGCCGGATTGAGGCCGATGCCGATCTCCCCGATGTTGTCGGCATCGGTGACCGCTGCGACGATCGCGCGGAGCCGCTCGGCTGAGGCGCCGCCCTCGATCGCGACGGCGCGACCGCCCCGGATCGTGATCGTCACCGGCGCGTCGAGCGCGCCGAGGTCGGACGCGACGCGCTCCCAGACGACGACGCCCTCGGATGTGCCCTCGACAGGGGGGAGCGACACTTCGCCACCGGGGAGTGCCGAGACTTCGCCTGGGTTCCGGCAGATCCCGGTCAGCCACGCCATCGGCTCACGCCCCGCCACCGTCGCTCGCAGATCCGTGCCGGCCGGGGAGGTGATGCGGATCTCGCTTGTCCGCCGCCACAGCGCCGCCAGCCGTTCTGCGCGCTCGCGGATCGCCACGAAGTCCGCGGTCATCGCCCCGGTCCGCCAGGCGTCCCCACGGTATGGGGCATTGAAGTCGCCACGGACGCCGGCTCGCTGCGCCGCCGCCTTGGCCGTCGTGTGATAAAGAGACGTGCTGGCGGCGCAGATGACGACGTCGGCCGCGGCCATCGCGGCCGCAGCCGAGGCCGGTGGCTCGGCACCGCTCCGTGCCCGGGGCGGGAACGAGACGACGACGGGGTCGGCATACAAGCCCCGTGCGGCGCGCGCGAGCTCGCGCGGGATCTCGGGATCTGTCCGGTCGTCCACGATGATCGCGAAGCGCTCGCCAGGCCGGAGCCCCAGGTAGTCGCGCGCGACGCGGTCGGCGATCTCTCCCACGGTGAACGTGACGGCCATCCCAGCCGTGCCGGGGTCGCCGGCGGTCGTCGCCGGGATCGTCACCCGTCCACCTCGACGCCCGCACCGCGGTCGGCCAGGTACCAGCGCCGCCGGACCTCGTCGGCCTCCGCGGCGTCGTGCTGCTCGTGGCGCTGATAGAGCCCCACGCGGCTGATGTTGTACTTGCCCATCCGGTGGAGGTCGGCCAGCGTCTCCGCAGCCTTGAGCGCGAGCAGGTTCGGATTGAGGATCGGCAGCTCGCGGTGGCGCCCTGTCGTCATGATCTCGCGCTCGAGACAGCCGCCGATGATCGTGCAGCCGAGGATCACGACCTCCGCCTGATCGTCCTTGAGCGCCTGGAGGCAGGCGGCGGCGGCATCATCGGCGACGGCGGTCGTGTCGTCGATCATGTCGGTGACGTACCAGTCGATCGTCCGAACCCCGCGACAGTTGCCGGCGCCATGGATCCGGACGAGGTCCTCCAGCCACGGCCGGGCCTTCTGGTGGTCGGTCACGACCGTGAAGGAGTGGCCGAAGTAGGACGCATGGTTCATCGCCGCCTCGAGCGGCCCGACGACCGGGATGTCGACCAGCTCACGAGCGACGCGGACGCCCGGGTCGTAGCAGCAGCCGACGACGACGGCGTCGTAGCCGTGTTCCTCGAGCTCGCGCACCTTGTCGAAGATCGCCATTTCCATGAGGTGCTTCGGGTAGTAGTAGTCGATGTTCGCGGGCACGCCGTCGAGGTGGATGACGTGGACGAGTGTGTTTGCCGCCGCGTAGGGGACGAGCGTCTCCTCGATGATCGCGTCGAAGGCGGCCGTCCCGAACGGGTTGATGAACGCGATCCGACGCTCGTACGGTGCACCGACGCTCACCACACGCTCCCTTCGGCGACTGGCTGGAGGCTCGGCCGGTCCGGCTGGAACGGCGTCATGTCGAGCGCGGGCTCGGTCCCGCAGATGAGATCCGAGACGAGTCGGGCGGTCGTCGGCCCCGCGCCGTTGCCGAACACATGCCCCGCCGCGACGATCAGGTCGTCGAACGCGGCCGGCCGGCCGATGATCGGAAGGTTGTCCGTCGTGAAGGGCAGGATCCCCGCCCATGCCCGTGCGAAACGTGCGGCTCGCAGCTCCGGGATCGCGGTCGAGAGGCCGTCGGCGACGAGCGAGACGCCCTCGAGCGACGGCTGCCAGTCGAAACCCGGGTAGTCCATCGCACAGCCGAGCAGGTAGGAGCCGTCGTCCTTCTGGCAGGCCGATTCGAGCAGGGCCAGCCCCAGCCGGTCCTCGAGGTCCGTCGCGAACGTCTCCGGTCGGAACGATGGGAGCCCCTGGAAGATCGAGTACTGCTTCACGGCGGCCGGGCCGTAGAGCAGGAGATCGAGGCGGGGCGGCATCGGCTCGGTCTGGACGATCTGGAGGCGCATCGGATGGATGGGGATGTCGAGGCCGAGCTGGGCGCCGAGGAAGGGCGTCCAGGCACCTGCCGCGAGGACGACCTGGCCGGCGACGATCGGGCCGCGGTCGGTCTCGACGCGCGTGATCCGCCTCCCGGTCGCCTCGAGCGTCCGGACCGAGGCGCCCTCGACGATGGTCGCGCCGGCGCGTTGGGCGGCGTTCGCGAAGGCTCGGACGTAGCGAACCGAGTCCATCTGCGCGTCGAGCGGGCAGTACGAGGCGGCGACGACGGAGTCCGGCAGGATCGGGGCCAGCGAGCGGGCCTCGTCGCCCGTCAGGTACTCCATCGGGACACCGTCGGCGACGCGGCTGTCCACGAACTCACGCATCACGACTGCCTGGTCCTCGGTCACCGCATAGGTCAGACCGCCGCGACACCGAAGGCCGAAGTCCTCGCCAAGCTCGTCCGGCAGGCTTTCGAGGCCGTTCCGCGTCCCCATCACGAGGTCGAGCTCGGGCCCCTTCTTGCGGGTATGGAGCCAGATGAACCCGAGGTTCCGTCCGGTCGCGCCCGATGCCAGGCGATCGCCTTCGAGCAACGTCACCGAGACGCCGCGCCGCGCGAGGTGGTACGCCGTGGCCGCGCCGACGATGCCGCCGCCGATCACGAGCACATCCGGGGACGACGTCACACAGCGCTCCTCGTGGTCCAAGGGTCGACGTCGACGCTACCAGTCGCCCACGCTGCTCGGCATGGCGACGACCCACAAATCATGCACCGGATGATTGGCGTTATGCCACAACATCGTTCGAGCGCACCCGGATATCATTCGCCCCAGCGGGGGTCCTGCCCGATGGACGTCGATGCGATGAGCGTGCCTGACCGATGAGCCGTCCCGCCGCCCCGATCCCGAGTCCGATCGCGGAGCGATCCGGTGAGCCGTCTTGCGATGACCTCGACGGGGTTCTCGACCGGGCGCTGGCGACAGCGCTGCGGGTGAGCGGGGTGCCCGCGGTCGCGGGCGTTCTCGCATTCGGGCTGCCGGAACGCGTTCGCATCGATCGGACGCTCGACCCTGGGGCGGCCTCCGCCGCGTGGCAGACGGCCGCCAACGGGCCCGACGGTCGGGTCGGCAGCCCGGCGGAGCTTGGCGCATGCGGCTGGACGGGCTTCCGCTACGGGCTCGGTCGGGATCGGGTCGCGTGCGTCCTCGTCGCCCGCGAGTCACTTGATCCGGCGATCCTCGCGGGACTCGACGCGGCCACGCTCGACATCGCGCGTGTCGCGCTCCTGCGCGACCAGGTCGAGAGAACGGCCCAGCTGGATCACCTGCTCGCGACCGCTCGCCGGGTGGCCGAGACGCTCGACCTCGACACCGTCCTGTCGGCCATCGTCCTCG
>JBJMNA010000151.1:0-9737 GCA_045804485.1 Chloroflexota bacterium | reverse complement strand
GAAGGCCGCCGTCCTGACGGCGAACCCGAGACCGATCCGGAACGAGGTGGTTCTCGTGCCGATCGCGCGGATCGCCAGGTGGGCCGTGGCCCCGGCAACCGCGCCCCATGCCGACGCGACGATGCCGAAACGAGCGGCGAACAGCACGGTGAACACGACGATCCCGCTCGTGTACAGGATCGGTGCGAGGGCGTAGAAGAGGAACTTCCGGTCGGCGACGAGGATCTCGCCGAGCGCGATCGAGGCGGCGAACAGCACCTGCGCAAGGCAATTGATCCGAACGAGCTGGACGTAGAGATCCTGCGTCGCGGGATCGAAGCCATGGGTGACGAGGCCGGCCAGCACGGGCGCCGCGAGGAAGATGAGCACGCTCGCGACGGCCATCAGGGCGACGGCCCCCGTCAGGACGGTCCGGCCGAACTCGTTCGCCGTGCGGTCGCCGGCCTCATCGTGCCGCAGCCGGCTGTAGATCGGCACGAACGGTGCGGTCAATCCGGCGGCGACGAGGACGTCCAGAGCGATCTCCGGGATACGGAATGCGGCGTTGTAGGCATCGAGCTCGGCGCCTGCGCCGAACGTGTTGGCAAAGACCCGGTTGCGGACGATCCCCGTCGCGAAATAGCCGAGCGACAGGACCGACAGGAGGATCGCGCCGCGCGGGAAGACGTGATCGAGGGCGGCTCGCGTGGTCGCGACCAGCGCCGTCACGACACGCCGCGTGCGACGTCGGATATCGCCATCTGGCCTCCGCTACCGGTCTCGGCGCACCTGCATCCGACGACCACGGATCGTCGCCTGTGACAGGGCTGTGACGACCGCGTCCGCGACGCCCTCCTGGACGTCGACGAACGAGAAGCCATCGTTGATCTGGATCGCACCGACGGCGCTGCCCGGGACATGGGCCTCGTTCGTGATCGCGCCGACGAGGTCCGCGGGTCGGAGCCCGGCGCGCCTGCCGCCGCCGACCCAGAGCCGAACCCACGAACCGTCCGGCGCGCCACGCGGCGGACCGCCAGGCCGCGGTCCGCGTGACGGCGCGGGGCGCAACGTCCGCGCCGGCGGACCGGGCGCGACGAGCGGCGGCGATGCGAGCTCGACGTCGTCGCTCTCGGCCCCAGTGGCACCCTCGATGAGGCTGACAGCGGCGAGAGCGATGTCGACCAGGTCGAACTCGTCGGTCAGTGGCTCCACGACGCCGCGGTAGCGGTCGTAGCCGTCGGCCAACAGCGCCTCTCGGAGGTTCGCGCGGAGGATCTCCGTTCTGCGCTCGCGCAGGTCCGCGACGGTCGGCAGCCGGGCGATCTCGAGCTTCGTGCGAGTCGCCGCCTCGATGTTGCGTAGCAGGCGGTGCTCGCGCGGTTCGACGAGCGTGATCGCGACGCCCTCACGACCCGCCCGGCCGGTGCGGCCGATGCGATGGACGTAAGCGTCCGGATTGGACGGGACGTCGAAGGTGACGACGTGCGAGACGTGCTCGATGTCGAGCCCGCGCGCGGCCACGTCGGTCGCGACCAGTACGTCCAGCGACCCGTCGCGGAACCGGTTCATGATCCGGTCGCGGCCCTCCTGGACCAGCCCACCGTGGAGCGCTGCGGCATCGTGGCCGCGCGCGCTCAATGCCTCGGCAAGGTCGTCGACCTCGCCGCGGGTCCGCGCGAAGACGAGCGTCGAGGCCGGGTCCTCGACGTCGAGGATCCGGCACAGCGCGGCGAGCTTGTCCGTCCGCCGGACGACGTACGCGACCTGGCGGACGCGCGCGACACCGTCCGCGGCGCCCTTATCGGCATGGACCTTGATGCGTGCCGGGTCGCGGAGATGCTTCTTCGCGATGCGGGTGATCGTCGGCGAGACCGTTGCCGAGAAGAGCGCGGTCTGGCGGTCGGCTGGAGTGGCGGCGAGGATGGCCTCGAGGTCGTCGGCGAAGCCCATGTCGAGCATCTCGTCGGCCTCGTCGAGGATGACCACGCGAACGCCATCGAGGCGGAGGCTGCCGCGCGTGAGGTGGTCGACCGCACGGCCAGGCGTCGCCACGACGACGTCCACGCCTCGGCGGAGGCCCCGCAGCTGCTGGCCGATCGGCTGACCGCCGTAGACCGGCACGACGCGCGCTCCGAGCTCGTGGCCGTACTTCCCGAGCGCCTCAGCGACCTGCATCGCCAGCTCGCGCGTCGGGACCAGGACGAGCGCCGAGGTCCCTCCGTCGCCGGCCGCCCCGATCGCGATGCGCTGGAGTGTCGGCAGGGCGAACGCGGCCGTCTTGCCCGTGCCCGTCGGCGCTTCCGCGAGAAGGTCGCGTCCGGCGAGCAGTGGCGGGATCGCCTCGCGCTGGATCGGCGTCGGCTCCTCGTACCCGAGCGACGCGAGCGTCGTCAGCAGCCGCGGGTCGAGGTCGAGCGCGGCGAACCCATCGGTTTCGGCTTGCACACGGCCATTGTCGCCCAGCGCGGCGCGCTTCTGTTTGCGATGGAGTTGTAGCACTTGACCTCCGTTGGCGATGCGTCTGTGAGGACGCTCCTCGGTAAGGTCCCGTCGGGCGCACGGTCGAGGGGACGAGTCGGCGCGGGCCGAACGGTTTGCGTTGCATTGCGCTGAGGGGTCTGTTTGGACGCCATCAACATCGCGCTACAACTCGCGTTCATCGTCATCTTCATCTCGGTCCTCATCCGCTTCCTGCGCCAGCCGCGCGTGGTCCATCGCGATCTGGTCCTCGTCTTCGGCTCGGTCGTCGTCCTGTTCGCGGTGAACGTCGCTCTCCGCCTGTGGCCGGCACTGCCCCGCGGTCTGGGTTCTCTTGCCGCCGTGGCACTGTTGCTGCAGCCCTACCTGACGCTCCGTCTCGCGCGTCACTTCGTCCCGGTCTCGCGGGCCGAAGCGCGCGCTGCGCTTGCCTGGTTCGCGGTCGCGACCCTTGCGCTCGCCGTCGGAGTTCGAGGCAATGTCTGGCTGACGGCCCTCGTCGTCGGCTACTTCGTGACGGTCGAATGCCGCGCGGCGCTGCTGCTCCTGCGAGCGAGCCAGACACGCGTCGGATATGCCCGGACACGTCTCTGGATCGCGGCTGTCGCGACGGTGTTCTTCGCCGTCGGGATCCTCGTGTCGGGAGCGGGCTCAGCGGCCGCCGGCACGAATGGGGCGAGCGAGGGCGTGACGCTGGTGGCCCGGATCCTCGCGCTCGCGGCTGGACTCGGCTACCTCGCCGCATTCCTCCCGCCGCTCGCTCTCCGACGGCTCCAGCAGCGCGCAGTCGCGTTCGACATCGGGCAGACGCTGCTGGGCGCGCCCGTCGACGGCGACCCTGATTGGATCTGGAGCGCCCTCGCGAGCTCGGCGCGGACGATCACGAATGGCCCCGCCGCGCTTGTCGCGCTCGGCGACCCACTGCGCGTCCGCGTCGTGGATGGCGACCCGCCGATCGATGTCGAGACCGGCGACGTCGTCCCGGAGCTCGCAGGGAGAAACGGAGAAGGGGAGTGGGCCAGCGGCACGATCGTCGTCCCGATCGAATCCGAACTCGGCAGGCTTGGGGAACTCATCGTCTATCCCGACGTGGGCTCGCTGTTCCACGAGGACGACCTCGTCCTGATGGGGTTGCTCGCGGCGCAGGCTGCGCGCGCAGACGAGCGGCGAGAGGCGATCCATCAGCAGGGCGTCCTCGCGAGCGAGCTCGAGGACGCGAGCCAGGAGCTCGCGACGTCACGTGCCCAGCTCGAGAGCGAGGTGCGGTTCCGGGCCGCGCTCGAGGCGCATCCCGGGATCCTGCTCGTCGTCGATCCGGGCGGGCGTGTCGGCTACGCCAACCAGCAAGCGCTCGAGAGTCTCGGTTACGACGCCTCGAGCATCGGTCGCGTCACGCTCGACGAGTTGTTGGTCCATGGACCCGAACGCGGCGAGGAGGGTCAGGGCATCGGTGAAGCGCGCCGGAGCGACGGGACCACGTTCCCGGTCGACTTCGCCGTCAGCACCTTCGAATCGCGTGGGGAGCTATCGACGATCGCCGTGCTCACCGACGTGAGCGCGCGGATCGAGGCGAACCGGTTGCGCGACACGTTCATCGGCATGCTCTCGCACGAGCTCCGCACGCCGGTGACGGCGATCTACGGCGGAAGCCAGGTCCTGCTCGGACGCGGCGAGCGCCTCGACCCCGATATGACCCGAGATCTCGTTCGCGACATCGCGGCCGAGGCCGAACGGCTCCATCGTCTGATCGAGAATCTCCTCGTCCTCGCGAGGGTCGAGCGTGGCGAGAACCTCGTCGGCGGCGAGCCCGTGCTCGTGCAGCGGGTGCTGCCGACGATCGTCGACCGAGAGCGGACACTGTGGCTCGGCACGGATATCAGGGTCACGGTCCAGCCTGACCTGCCGACGGTCCTCGGCCATGACGGGTACGTCTCGCAGGTCGTCCGGAACCTCCTCAGCAATGCCGTGAAATACGGCGGGCCGACGGCAAGCGTCGAGATCGTCGCGGAAGGCGGCCCCGACGGGGTGACGGTCCGCGTCCTCGACGATGGCCCCGGGTTCGACGGCGAGAGCACGGATCGATTGTTCGACCTGTACTACCGCGCGCCGGGTTCGGCGCTCCGGGCACCTGGTGCGGGGATCGGCCTCTTCGTCTGCCGCCGGATCGTGGCGGCTCTCGGCGGGTCGATCTGGGCGCGCCAGCGGCCGTCGGGCGGTGCCGAGTTCGGGTTCCGGCTGCCGATCTACGAGGCCGACGATGACCTCGCGCTGAAGTCAGGCGGCGGCGAGCTCGCGGCGGCTCCGTGACCGTCAGCCGGAGCCGGCGTCCTTCTTCTGCGTCTCGGCGAGCTTCTTCCGGTTCTCCTCGCGCGGCTTGAGCGCATCGCCCATCCCGGCCATCGGCGGGTTCGCGCGCTTCTTCCGACGCGGTTTCACGGTGCGCGCCTGCGTGCGGGCCTCCATCCGTGCTGCGATGGTCGCCTCGTAGCCTTGGTCTCCGGGCACGAAGTAGCGACGCCCGACGAGCTCGTCCGGGAGGTATTGCTGCTCGACGTCGTCGCCCTTGAAATCGTGCGGGAACGTGTAGCCGACGCCGATCCCGTGCTGCTTCATCCGGCGATCGCCCGCGTTCCGAAGGTGGAACGGGACGGGCAGCGATCCGGCTTTGAGCATGTCGGCGAGCGCCGCACCGTATGCGCGGCCGACCGAGTCCGACTTCGGCGCGGTCGCGATATAGGTCGTCGCCTGGGCCAGCGCGTACTGCGCCTCCGGCAGCCCGATCCAATCGAGCGCCTGACCGGCGGCGACGGCGACCGAGAGTGCGCGAGGGTCGGCGTTCCCGACATCCTCCGAGGCGCTGATGATCAGCCGGCGCGCGATGAACTTCGGATCCTCGCCAGCCGCGATCATCGCCGCGAGCCAATAGAGCGCGGCATCAGGGTCGTTGCCGCGGAGGCTCTTGATGAACGCCGAGACGGTGTCGTAGTGGCCATCGCCCGCGCGGTCGTAGGCGAGGACGCGCTGCTGCGCGGCGGCCTCGACGTCCTCGAGTCGCGGACTGACGTGACCGGCGTCGTCCCGGACGTCCTCGGACTCCGCGATCGCGGTCGCGCCCTCGAGGACGTTCAGCGCCGAGCGCGCGTCGCCGCCGGCCAGCGAGACCAGGTGCTCGAACGCGTCGTCGGTGAGTGCGACGCCACCGGCCGGCCCGAGCGAGCCCGCCAGGCCGCGCTCCTCGTCTGACAGCGCCCGCCGGACGACGGCGCCGACCTCGTCGTCGGTCAGCGCTTCGAGCCGCCAGACGCGCATGCGGGAGAGGAGCGCGGAGTTGACCTCGAAATACGGGTTCTCCGTCGTGGTTCCCGTCAGGGTGATCGTGCCGTCCTCGACGTAGGGGAGGAGCGCGTCCTGCTGCGCCTTATTGAAACGGTGGATCTCGTCGATGAAGAGGACGGTCCGCTGGGCGTTCAGCGTCAGCCGTTCCTGTGCCTGCGCGATGGCGCCGCGCACCTCAGCGACGCCAGACGACACCGCGGACAGGGCGGACATCTCGGCGCCGATCTCGTCCGCCAGCAGTCGTGCCAGCGTCGTCTTGCCGGTACCCGGCGGGCCCCACAGGATCATCGACCCGAGGTGGCCTCGAGCGAGTGATCGCCGCAGCGGTCCGCGCTCCCCGACGAGATGCTCCTGCCCGACGTATTCATCCAACGACCGGGGTCGCATCCGAGCCGCGAGCGGCTGTGCTCCGGGTGGCGGCTGGAAGAGCGGTTGAGGCTTGGCGCCGCCTGCCTTGGGTCGTGTCGTCGGCATCGGCGTCAGTCTACGAGGCGCCGGTCGTCGGACGTGCGGGTCAGTCGATCCGTTGGGCGAGGGCGACGATGATCCCGTCGGGGCCGCGGACGTATGCCATCCGCCACATCTCCTCGTACTGACCGATGCCGCCGACGAGACCGTAGCCGTCGGCAGCGAGCCGGTCGACGTCCGCCTGGAGATCGTCCACTTCGAACGCGACGTTCCGGAGACCGAGCTCGGTCGACATGGCGGCGGGCGACCCCGGTTCGTGGTCGGGCCTGATGAAGCTCGAGAGCTCGAGCTTCGTTCCTCCGCCGGGCGGCACCAACATGACCATCTCCGACTCTGAGTTCGGGATGCCGATGACGGTGTCGACGAACTCGCCTTCCATCCTCATCCCGCCCTCGACCTCGAAACCAAGCCCGACGAAGAAGGCTGTCACAGTGTCGAGGTCGCGGACCGTGATGCCGACGTGATCGAAGCGGCGGATAGGCGACACGTCTCGACCCTCTAGAGGGGGCCCATCCCGGTGAAATGGGCGATGGCCCACAGGATCAGCAGGAAGCCGACGAGCGACCCGCCGACGATCGCGATCCGTCGGACGTCGCGGGCGACGTAGGCGTACTCGTCAGCCGCCGAGATCTCGAGGGTGGATACGCGGGAGACCGGCTCGGGCCTCGGTGTTCGCGCCCTCTTGCTGGCCGCGTCGGCCTGTCGTTCCTCGGCGACGATCGCGGCCTCGAGCGCCGCCGCGCGCGCCTCCTCCTCGTCGGTCAGGCCGGCGGGTCGCGCGACGACCGTCGTTGCCGGCGGCGCCGCCGGGCGAGGCGCCTGCCGCTGGAGGGGCGGCCGCTGACCGGGTCGGGACGCGGTGCCTCGGGAGCGCTTGGCCATGGTGTTGCTGGGGGCCTCCATCGGTGCTCGGTTCGACCGCGGGCGCTCGACGGGCTCTGCCTGCGGTTCGGCTGTCGACGGCAGAGGATATCACCCCGTCAGATGAGCCCCCGCCAAGAAGCCTTTGCTAGCCTTCTCTGACACGCAAGCTGTCACGGCGGTCCGCGATGGTCTGGACATGGCCCCCACATCCGCCGCTCAGACCGACTCCGTCGTCGTGACCCGACCGCGCATCCGCCGGCGCCGTGAGCCCGCGCCGCTCGACCAGCTGCCCGCCTGGAACGAGCTCGTTCCGGTGATGGCGCCGGCGCCCGTGCCCGAGACCCCGTCCGGTCTCGACGCACTGCTCGGGGGGCTGAACCCGGACCAGCTCCGCGCCGTGACGCACGGGGGCGGTCCGCTGCTCGTCGTCGCGGGCGCCGGGACCGGCAAGACGCAGGTCATCACGCGTCGCATCGCGTGGCTCATCGCGACCCGCCGGGCGCGACCGTCGGAGATCCTGGCCCTGACGTTCACCGACAAGGCGGCCGAGGAGATGGCCGTCCGCGTCGATCAGCTCGTGCCGTACGGCTACACGGACACCGCGATCAGCACGTTCCATGCCTTCGGAGATCGGATCATCCGCGAGTACGCCCTCGAGCTCGGGCTCCCGACCGACGTCCGCGTCCTCACGCGGGCGGAGGTCGTGATCTTCCTGCGCGAGCATCTGTTCGAGTTCGCGCTCGACGCGTACCGGCCGCTCGGCGATCCGACCCGCTTCCTCGCAGCGCTCGCGACCCTGTTCAGCCGCTGCAAGGACGAGGACATCTCCCCAGCCGACTACGTCGCGCACGCCGACCGAGTCGCCGCCGAGGCGACGCGTGTCGCCGACGCCGTTGACGGCGACGCGTCGGCGGCCGACGAGGACGCCCGACGACAGATGGAGCTCGCGCGTGCCTACGCGACCTATCAGGACCTGATGGCCGCAGCCGGCTGCATCGACTTCGGCGACCAGGTCGCGCTCGCGCTCCGTCTCGTCCGCACATCGCCTGCCGCCCGGCGGGAGATCGCCGGCCGGTTCCGATACATCCTGGTCGACGAGTTCCAGGACACGAATCGCGCGCAGGCCGAGCTCGTCGCCACGCTCGCGGAGGAGCATCGCAACGTCACGGTGGTCGGCGACGACGACCAGGCGATCTACGCGTTCCGGGGCGCCGCTGTCGACAACATCCTCGCCTTTCAGGATCGGTATCTCGGAGCACGGACCGTGGTCCTGCGTCGGAACTACCGCTCGCTCGCGCCGATCCTCGACGCGGCGTACCGGCTCGTTCGGTTCAACGATCCTGACCGGCTGGAGGTCCGGACCGGGATCGTCAAGCGCCTGCGACCGCAGCGCGTCTCGCGGACGCCCGCGCCCGTCCGGTTGGAAGTGTTCGGGACCGGTGCCGAGGAAGCCGATTGGATCGCGGGGGACATCGGCCGGCGGCTGGCCGCTGGTGCCGCTGCGCGCGACCACGCGGTCCTGGTCCGCGCGAACAGCCATGCCGACCCGATCCTTCGAGCGCTCAACATGGCGGCGATCCCATGGCGCTTCTCCGGGACCTCGGGACTCTATGCGCGCCCGGAAGTCCGGCTCCTGCTGTCGTTCCTGAGGGTCGCCGCGGACCTCGAGTCGAACGTCGACCTGTACGCCGTCGCAGCGTCGGACGTCTACCGGCTCGGTGGTGAGGATCTGACGGCGATCGTCAACATGGCCCGACGGCGCAACCGGTCGATCTGGGCAGTCCTCGACGAGCTGGATCGCCAGCCAGGGATCCTCCGGATCGGCCAGGAGTCACGGGCCACCGTCCGCAAGCTCGTCGCCGACCTCCGTGGCTACGCCGACGAGGCGCACGAACGGTCTGCCGGCGAGCTGCTGTACCGCTTCCTGCGCGCGAGCGGGATGCTCGCGCGACTGGTCGGCACGGACAGCCCGGCGGCCGAGGAGCAACTCGCGAACGTGGCGCGGTTCTTCGAGATCGTCCGTTCGCAGTCGGCACTTCTCCGTGACGACCGGGCCGTGTTCGTCGCGCCGCACCTCGCGACACTGATCGAGGCGGGCGACGACCCAGCGACGGCCGAGCTGGATCCGGACGCGGACGCGGTCGCTGTTCTGACCGTCCACAAGGCGAAGGGCCTCGAGTTCCCGGTCGTCTTCCTGCCGGGTCTCGTCGCCGGACGCTTCCCGGGGAACGGACGAGGAGATCCGCTCGCGCTCCCAGCCGGGCTCGGCCGCGGCGATCCACCCACCACGGAAGCAGCGATCGGCGAGGAACGCCGCCTGTTCTACGTCGCGATGACCCGTGCCCGCGACGAGCTCGTCCTCTCGCATGCGGCCGATTACGGCGGGGCCCGGGCTCGGCGCGTCTCGCCTTTCGTCCTCGAAGCCCTCGACCTAGCGCTCGCCTCGGGCGTTCCGGGCGCCGGCGCGCGGCCGACCACGCCCGCCGACCGGCTCGCGGCCTTCGAGGCCGCGATGCCGAACCCGTCGTCGCGCGAGGGACCCATCACCGAGCCGCTCTCGCTCAGCTTCTACCAGATCGACGACTACCTGACGTGTCCGCTCAAGTTCAAGT
>JBJMNA010000150.1:0-3955 GCA_045804485.1 Chloroflexota bacterium | reverse complement strand
GATCGCCCGCGAGAAGGAGCTCGTCCAGCGCTATCGAAGCCACCGCAAGTTCAGCAAGATGCACGAGCACGAGGCGCGGCTCGAGCGATTGGAGGCCGACCGACGGGACGCGCCGAAGACGACCAAGAAGATGGCCATCCCGGCCGCGGCACTCCTCGGTGGCGCGGGGCCGTCGCGCAGCGGCGAGATCGTCGTCCGCGTCGAGGACCTGGCCGTCGGCTACCTGCCGGGCCGAGGCGCGGTCAGTGCCGACGGCGCCGTCGCCACCGAGCCGAAGCTCGTTGCGCGGGTCCCGTTCCTCGCCGGACAGCGCGGCGACCGGATCGGGATCGTCGGTCCCAACGGTGCGGGCAAGACGACACTCCTGCGAACGATCGCCGGAGACCTGCCGCCGCTCGATGGCGGGGTGACGTTCGGGAACGCCGTCCAGATCGGCTATCTCGCGCAGCTCCGAAGCGCGGGGATCGCGGGCGCGACGGTGCTCGATGCGCTGCTCGAGGCGGCCCCCGTCACCGCGGGTGAAGCGCGGGGATACCTCGCGCGCTTCCTGTTCCGCGGCGACGACGCGTTCAAGGAGGTTCGGATGCTGTCGGGCGGCGAGCGGTCGCGGCTCGAATTGGCGCTCCTCGGCATCCAGGCGTCGAACCTGCTTCTCCTCGACGAACCGACGAACCACCTCGACATTCCGGCGAGGGAGGCGATCGAGGCGTTCATGACCGGGTCGCCGGCGACGTTGCTGGTCGTGTCACACGACCGGCGGTTGCTGGAGACGGTGTGCGACAAGCTGTGGGTGGTCGGGGATGGGTCGGCGGTCGCGTTCGAGGGCGGGTATCGGGAGTGGCGGGCGGCGGTGGCAGGAGGGTGGACGATCGCGGGGGCGTTGGAAGTGGAGAGGGCTCGCCTCCACACGAATGTCCGCCGTGGTGCCGCCGACCCGCCGACCGCTCCCTACGGCGGGGCGCCTAACGGTCGCGGTCGTCGCGCTGGCGTCGCCGCGGCTCCGCCACTGCCCCCACCAACGACATCTGGGAGGAGTAAGAAAAGGGAGAAGCTTTCGAAGGAGGCGTATCGGCGGTTGAAGGGGGCTGCTGAGGGGGAGTTGACGCGGCTTGGGCTTCGGAAGAATCACTTGGAGTTGGCGCTGGGCGACCCGAGTGTGCAGGCGAATTTCGTGGAGTTGGGGAGGGTGACGAGCGAGCTGGCCGATATCGACGTGGCGCTGGCGGCTGCCGAGGATGCGTGGCTGGAGCTGGAAGAGCGGCGGCCGTGACGGGATCGACGCGACGGACCCGGCGGACGGTGCGGATCGGGTTGACGGGGCCCATCGGGTGCGGGAAGTCCACGGTGGCCGGCTGGCTGGCGGGGTGGCCGGGCGTCGTCGTGATAGACGCCGACGACGTCGCGCGCGAAGTCGTCCAACCCGGGCAGCCGGCGCTCGTCGCGATCGTGGCGCGGTTCGGCGAGGGGATCATCCGGCGGGACGGGACGCTCGACCGGGAGGCGCTTGGTCGGATCGTCTTTTCGGATCCCGAGGCGCTGCGCGATCTCGAAGCGATCACACATCCGGCAGTGCGGCCGCGGATCCTCGCGGCGATCGATCGCGCGGAAGCCGAGGGCGCGGACGCTGTCGTCATCGAGGCGATCCGGCTGGTCGAAGGCGGCCTCGCGGAGATGTGCGACGAGGTCTGGCTCGTCACCTGCGACCCCATGGTCCAGCGCGAGCGACTGACCGGCCGAGGTGCCACGGCCGAGGTGGCCGACCAGCGCATCGCGGCGCAGGCCGGGCTGGCCAGCCGCGTCAGTCCGGTCGCGACGCGCATGATCGACACATCCGGTGACGCGGCATCGACCCGCGCCTTCGTGACCGGGATCGCCGAAACGATGCTCCGCCAGACCGATCGTCCTTCGTGAGCGATCTGCCCTCCGCGCGACCGACCGTCGATCTCGGGTCGCAAGGCGGACGTCGCTCGAGGCGCAGTGAGGCGTTCGTCTGGCTCTCCGTCGTCGGGCTGCTCGTTCTCTGGTCGACAGTGCCCATCGGCGTTGCGTTCGCCGGGATGTTCGACTGTTTCGGCAACGTCGAGCAGTGCCGCGTGGCCGTCGATCGACAGGCGACCGCGACGGTGATCAGCTATGCGGTGCTCAGCGGGTTCACGATCGTCACCCTCGCCGCGATCGTCGTCGGTCGGCGCCGGCTTCCGGTCGTGCTGCTCGCGATGTCGATCGCGGCCCTTGTTCTCGGCCTCGTCTCGCTCGCCGTCCGCGGAGGACTCTCGCCATGGGTGCCGCCGGGTTTCTCGGTCGCGATCCCCGGCGCCTTCCTGCTCGCCATCGGGTCCGGCCGCCAGGTCCGTTGGTACGGATCGGGGGCGTGACGACGGCGGTCGGTCCAGTAGAACGTCCGTTCGGTTCGTGCTGCGGCTGGTAGACTGAGGCGGACATGCCCGACTTCAAACTCGTCGCCCCGTTCGAGCCCACGGGCGACCAGCCCAAGGCGATCGAATCGCTCAGCGATGGCCTCGCGAAGGGCCTCAAGGACCAGGTCCTGCTCGGCGTCACCGGCAGCGGAAAGACGTTCTCGATGAGCCACGTCATCGCGGCCCACAACAAGCCGACCCTCGTCCTTGCCCACAACAAGACGCTCGCCGCGCAGCTCTACGCGGAGTTCCGCGAGTTCTTCCCCGACAACGCCGTCGAGTACTTCGTCAGCTACTTCGACTACTACCAGCCCGAGGCGTATCTGCCGCGGAGTGACACGTACATCGAGAAGGACTCGTCCCGCAACGACGAGATCGACCGGCTCCGTCATGCCGCCACGCACGCGCTGTTCGAGCGGCGGGACGTGATCATCGTCGCGTCGGTGTCGTGCATCTACGGCCTCGGCGCGCCGGTCGACTATGGCGCGACCGTCCTCAAGCTTCGGGTCGGTGGCCAGTACCGGCGGGATGCCGTCCTGCGCCACCTGGTCGACCTCCAGTACCAGCGCAACGACCAGGCGATGAGCCGTGCCCGGTTCCGCGTCCGCGGCGACACGCTCGAGCTCCAGCCGGCGTCGGAGGAAACGCTCGTCCGCGTCGAGTTCTTCGGTGACGTCGTCGAGCGGATCACCGAGCTCGACCCACTGACGGGCGAGCTCCTCGCGGAGCGCCGCGAGACGAACATCTACCCGGCCACGCACTACGTCACGCCGCAGGACAAGCTGCGTGAGGCCATCGTCGACATCGAGGCGGAGATGGAGGAGCGCGTCGGCTGGCTCGAGGCGCAGGGTCGCGCTCTCGAGGCGGCGCGACTTCGCCAGCGGACGACGTTCGACCTCGAGATGATGCGCGAGCTGGGCTACTGCTCAGGCGTCGAGAACTACTCGCGTCATCTCGCCGGCCGAGCCCCCGGGTCGCGGCCGTGGACGCTGCTCGATTACTTCCCGCCGGACTGGCTGCTGATGGTCGACGAGTCGCACATGACCGTCCCGCAGGTCGTCGGCATGTACAAGAACGACCGGACCCGCAAGGAGATCCTCGTCGACTTCGGGTTCCGGCTCCCGTCGGCCCTCGACAACCGGCCGCTGACCTTCGAGGAGTTCGAGGTCCACGTCAACCAGGCGATCTACGTCTCCGCGACGCCCGGCCCGTACGAGCACGAGAAGAGCCAGCAGATCGTCGAGCAGCTGATCCGGCCGACGGGCATCGTCGACCCGCCGATCGTCGTGCGGCCGACGGACCACCAGATCGACGACCTCCTCGAGGAGATCCGGGGCCGGGTCGAGCGTGGCGAGCGCGCCCTCGTGACGACGCTGACCAAGAAGATGGCCGAGGACCTGGCGGACTACCTCAAGGAGCTGGGCGTCAAGGTCCAGTACCTGCACAGCGAGGTGGACACGCTCGAGCGGGTCGCGATCCTCCGCGACCTGCGCCTCGGGGTGTACGACGTCCTGGTCGGGATCAACCTCCTCCGCGAG